>JANWUV010000005.1 GCA_025057975.1 Chloracidobacterium sp. | reverse complement strand
AGGAACTCGAACACCTCAAAGCCAAACTCCGCGACCTCAACCGCGCTGACTAACGCAGTTTTCGAGAAAATATAAGCGCGCTTGCGAGACAATGTAGCAAGTCAGCCCGCCATCTGGCGTGCGGCGGCTGGACGCCGAACGCTTGACGCCACCCGCCAATCCAGTCTTGCTCCATCCTCGTGGAAATCACTCGACCACTGCCCGGCGCCATTTCACCCGCCCCCGTGGGACAGTCCAACCGCTTGACGCGCCGCGTCATCGGCGGCGCACCGCCCCGCCTGAACGTCGCCACGCCATTCATCGCGTGGCCTCCACGGCAAACCCCGAAAACCCACAGCAAACAATGGGCAAAAATTTCGCCGCGCGCTAAAGCGCCCGGCTCAAGGGAAAAGACTCAAGGGTAATGACACGGGGGCTTACGGCGCGCCGACCGCCACGCGCAAACCGAGGTTGTTGACCCGGTCCGTCGGCGGGCCGGGCCAGCGGAGGGCGGCGCGGCAGTAGTAGGCGTAGTAGTACCACGCCCCGCCGCGCACGACCCGCTTCTCCACGCTCCCCGGACTCCGCGGATCAGCCACAGGGCTAATCCGGTAGTAGTCCCCCTTGTACCAATCCTTGCACCACTCTCACACGTTCCCGTGCATGTCGTACAACCCCCACCCGTTCGCCCGCAGCCGTTTCACAGGGTTCGTCCGCCCACCGCTGTTCTTGTCGTACCACCCCAGCGCCCCCAACAACGCCTCCCCATCCCCACTAAAGTCATCACCCCGCGTCCCAGCCCGACACGCATACTCCCACTCCGCCTCGTACGGCAACCGCCACACCAGCCCTCCGCCCACCGGATACCGCGCGTTCAGCTCGCTCACAAACCGCCGGCAATCCTCCCAACTCACCTGCTCCACAGAACACTCCGGGCAATCCTTGAACCAACTCGGATTCCCGCCCATCACCCCCTCCCACTGCCGCTGCGTCACCTCCGTCTCCCCAAGCCAATACCCCCGTGTAATCCGCACCCGATGCACCGGCTTCTCATCTCCCTCCCCGTTGTTCGACCCCATCTCAAACTCGCCCGGCGGTATCCACACCAACCGGATCCCGGCCGGACTCGCCCACACCCGCCCAGCGCGCGCGCCCGCCGGTGGCTGCGCCCCCGGACTCACCCCCACGCCCCCAGACGCCGGCACACGCCCTCGCCAACACTAGGCAAGCCCAACTCCACCTCTTTCCCAGCCTCCACTTCCACCCGCTTCTCCGCCACCGCCATCCCAGCTTTCCGCCCAACCACCGTCACCACCCGCCCAGCCGCCAGCTCCTTCACTCGAAACACCTCCCCCTTCGCTTCCGCCACCCCCAGCGCCTTCCCATCCACCTCCACAGCCATCCCTATCTCCCAAACGCGCACTGCCACCACCCCGCGCGGCACCTCCCGCTCCACCTTCAGCTCTATCGCCGGCTTCCCACCACTTACCGGCGTCTTCGCATCCGTCCCCTGCACATCCCCAGCCACCGGCCGAAAATAAAAATCCCCCTTCAACGACGACGGCTCCCACGGCACTTGCTCCCCACCACTCCGCCGCTCCACCTCCACCCGCACCGCCTTGAACACCTCCTCCACTTTCAACCCCGGCCGCCGCATCACCTCCAGCAACACCTCCGTGTACAACCCGTTTCGCTCGCCCTGATACCCATCCCGCGCCGTCTTCCCAGGCCCTGTTGCGTACGCAATCAGCATCCCGCTCGGCGCTTCCGTCCGCCCCAATCCCCAACCCCCGCTCGTCCGCTTCCCTGCCCATGCACCCCGAAACGGATTGTCCCGACACGCATCCAAAATCACTATCCCCAACCGACTCTCCTTCATCGCCTCCAGCACATCCCCTACATCCACCCCCTGATACTTTACATCCAGTTCCTCGCGCGGGTCCGCCTCCACCGGAATCAAATAGTTCACGCCGCCGACTTCCACCCCATGCCCTGCAAAGTAAAACAAACCCACGCCCCCGCTCTCACGCAACCGCTGCCGAAACCGCTTCACCGCCTCCACCATAATCCGCCTGCGTCCAAATCCACGTACCCGCCACCGCCGGTACCCAGCACCTCAAACCCCAGCTCCCGCAGCACCCCAGCCATCGCCCGCGCGTCATTCCCCGGATTCGCCAACGGCCGCGCCCCCCGATACGCCCCGTTCCCAATCACCAGCGCCACCCGCCGCTCACTCGCTGGCACGCTCGCTTCCTCCGACGGCGGCAGCACCTGCCGCACCCGCTGCCCGCTCCGCGTCCGGCGCTTCTTTTGCCCAACCGCCTCCGTCGCCACCGGCCACGCCGTCGCCCACACCAGCGCCGCCGCCACCGCCGCCAAAAACACGCCGCTGCGCAGACTCTCCCATCTCACTGCCATAGCTTTCCCTCTGCCTAATTTCTGCTCTTCATCTCTTGCGCTGCGTGACGCGACGCCAAGGCTGCCGCCGTGTGCCGTCCGCCGCCTGACCGTCGCCGTCTCGGAAAATTCTCTGGGTTTGGGACATGTCTTGTCCCGGTGACATTACCCCAAACCGCCACGTCCCTAAACCCAGCGACAAAGTCATGGAGCAGAACAATCTTCTGGAAGGGTCGGCGCACCGCGCGCTTTACCGACCCGCCGCTTTTGGTCATCCTTCCGCCAACACAACTGACCACCTTCCTGCGCAGGGTCATCGGACGGATGCACCCCTGCGTTCGCTTTCACCTCTATGCACGAGAAATACCAACCCCACGTCATTGAAGAACATTGGCAGCGAATCTGGCGCGACGAACAAACCTTCGCCGTCCGCGACGACGGGACGCGCCCGCGCTACTACATGCTGGAAATGCTCCCCTACCCGTCGGGACGCATCCACTTGGGACACGTCCGCAACTACAGCATCGGCGACGCCGTGGCGTGGTACAAGCGGCTACGCGGCTACGACGTACTGCACCCGATGGGCTGGGACGCCTTCGGTCTGCCGGCCGAAAACGCCGCCATCAAGCAGGGCGCGCGCCCGGACGACTGGACGTTCCACAACATCGCCGTCATGCGCGCCCAACTGCAACGACTGGGGTTCAGCTACGACTGGAGCCGTGAAATCACCACCTGCCGACCGGAGTACTACCGCTGGAATCAGTGGATGTTCATTCAGCTTTTCAAAAAGGGGCTGGTGTACCGCAAGCGGTCGGTCGTCAACTGGTGTCCGAAGTGCAACACGAGTCTGGCCAACGAGCAGGCCGAAGGCGGCTACTGCTGGCGGCACGAAGATACGCCGGTCGAACAACGCGAACTGGAACAGTGGTTTGTCCGGCAAACCGACTACGCCGAGGAACTGCTGGCCGGCATCGAGGGCGTCCTGCGCGACGGCTGGCCCGGCCATGTCCTCAAACGCCAGCGGGACTGGATCGGCCGCAGCGAAGGCGTGGCAGTGGATTTCGCCCTCGCCGACGCGCCAACCGTCAACATTCGAATTTTCACCACGCGCCTTGACACCATCTACGGCGCCAACGCGGTCATCGTCGCCCCGGAGCATCCGCTGATGGCGACGCTGCTGGAGCGTAGCCCCGTCCGCGCCGAAGTCGCGGCGTTTGTCGAGCGCATCACGGCTCAGTCGCTCCGTGAACGTACCGAGTCGCGCGAAAAAGAAGGCGTAGACACAGGCCTCTGCGCCGTCAATCCGTTCAACGGCGAACGGCTGCCGGTCTGGACGGCCAACTTCGTGCTGGCGCAGTACGGTACAGGCGCGCTGATGAGCGTCCCCGCGCACGACGAGCGCGACTTTGAGTTTTCGCGCAAGTATCGGCTGCCCATCCGCCGCGTCGTCTGGGACGCCATCCCCGCCGACCCCAACGCGACGCTTGAGATTTCCTCCGTCCCGTTTCTTGACGAAGGTTGCCTCGGTCCCGACTGCGGCCCCTTTGCCGGGATGGCGTCCGACGCGGCGCGCGCCGCCATGGCCGACTACGCCGAAGCGCAGGGCTTCGGCAAGCGGACGGTCGTCTATCGCCTGCGCGACTGGGGTATTTCGCGCCAACGCGCCTGGGGAACGCCGATTCCGATGATCCACTGTGACGCCTGCGGGACGATTTCCCCCGAACGGGAGGAAAATCTGCCGGTTCTGCTGCCGCCGGACTTGGATTTTTCCGCCGGCGCTCCGCTGGCGACACACCCGACCTTCACAAAGGTCACATGCCCGAACTGCGGCGCTCCCGCCCGCCGCGACACCGATACGATGGACACCTTTGTGGATTCCAACTGGTACTACTTCCGCTACTGCGACCCGCACAACGACCGGCGGCCGTTCGACACGGAAACGGTTAAACGATGGATTCCGGTGGATTTTTACATCGGCGGCGATGAACACGCTGTCATGCATCTGATTTACACCCGCGCTTGGACGATGATGATGCGCGACATCGGGCTGATTGACTTCGGCGAGCCGGTCAAGCGGCTGCTCACGCAGGGCATGGTCATCCTCAACGGCGCGAAGATGTCAAAGTCGCGGGGCAACATCGTGGACCCGGACGAGATGATTCGTCGCTACGGCGCGGACGCCACGCGGCTGTCCATCCTGTTTGCGGCTCCGCCGGAGCGGGAAGTAGATTGGAAGCGGGTCACGGACGAACACGGCAACGAGGACTACCCGGCCGCCGAGGGCGCGATGCGGTATCTGGCGCGCGTCTGGCGCTTAGCCTACCGCTGGCGCGACCGATGCCGCGCTGTGACGGGCGTCCCGGAGGCGGTTTCACCGGCGGCGGAGGCGGCGCGGCGGGCGACGCATCAAGCAATTGCGCGGGCGACAGACGCCTTTGAAAACGGTCTGCGGCTCAATGTCGCCGTGGCGACGTGTATGGAGTTGACCAACGCGCTGTACGACTTTGACACGGCGGTGGGTGAGACGACCACTGACGCCGACGCCCAAACGATGCGTGAAGGCTTAGAAGCACTAACGCTGATGCTGGCCCCCCTTGCGCCGCATATCGCCTCGGAACTGTGGCGGGAACTGGGTCACACCGTCCCCCTGACTGAAGCCGCGTGGCCGGCCTTTGATCCCGAACTCGCCCGCGAACCGCAGTTGGAGATTCCGGTGCAGGTCAACGGCAAGCTCAAAAGCAAGGTGCTGGTGTCGCCGGACGCCTCGGACGCCGATCTGGAAACGGCGGCGCTGACGGACGGCAAAATTAAGGCGCTGACCGAAGGCAAAACCATCGTCAAGGTCATCGTCGTCCCCAAACGGCTCGTCAACATTGTGCTCCGGTGAAGGCGCGGCGTGCGCCTTGCCCTTCATCTCCACAGGTTACGCATGGAAGCCATTGTCATTTACGCGCCGCATGAAATCGGTGTTCAAACCATCCCGCTGCCGCCGATGACGCCGACTTCGGTGCGCGTCGTCACCAAGCTCACGTCCATTAGCGCTGGAACTGAGCGCCTGACGCTCGAAGGGCGGCTGCCCGGCATGCCGCAACTGCGCTATCCGCTGATTCCGGGCTATGAAAACGTTGGTGAAGTCGTCGAGGTCGGCGCGGAAGTTGATCCGGCGCAGTTTCAGGTCGGCGACCGCGTGTTCCTGCCCGGCACGGTACGCTACGAAGGCTATTTTTCCGTTTTCGGTGGGCAAGTTTCCGAATCCGTCAACGATGTTACGCGCCCGATCAAAATCCCCGCTGGCGTTTCGGATGAGACGGCGTTGCTGCTGGCGCTGGGAGCGACGGCGCGGCACGGCGTCCGCGATCTTGTCCGGGACGGGCATCAGCCGTCGGTGCTGGTGCTTGGACAAGGTATCGTTGGGCAGTTGGCCGCTCGAATGCTGGTCGAGGCCGGCGCGGAAGTCACCATCGCCGACATCATCCCCTTCCGCGTTGGGCTGGGCGAGGCTAATCACTTCATTGTCGTCAATCAGGACAGCGACATTCCTTCCGACGCCTATGATGTCGTCGTGGAAGCGACCGGCAACGTCGCCTGCTTCGACACCGCCGTACGCGCGCTCAAAAAGCACGGCCGGCTTCGCTCGCTAGGGTTTTACGAGGACATCCGCTTTGCGTTCGGGCCGGCCTTCATCAAGGAAATCACGCTCGACATTGCTGGCGAGTGGGACGCCGACGATGTGGCGTTCACCTGTCGGTTCCTCGCCGACCACGACGCGACGCTCCGCCAGCTGATCACGCACCAGTTGCCGGCGCGCGATCCGCAACGGGCCTACGCCGTTGCACTCCGCGACCCGGAGTGTTTGAAAATCGCGCTCACATGGTAAGTTGGTTTTAGGGTGGATGCTCCGGCGTCCACCCTGAACCATTTCACGGGCGACGTTCCCCAGCCCTGCTCGCACCGTTACGGCGTGCGCCTTGCGCCGAAAGTCTTCAATTCCCGCTTGATTGGGAGCGTCTCACCTATGCCGCTGTCACAGGAAGTTGAAACCCTTGCCCAGAGCGCCCTTCGCGCCGGCCTCATGCTCAACGTCAAACGCGACGTGGATACCAGCAATGCGTTCTGGGGAGCGCTGTTTACGTTTGGGTGTCTGCCCGACTTGCAGGTGGTCATCAACGGCCCGGTGGGATGCTACACGCTGCCGATCACCTCAATTCTCAACTACACCGACACCATCCCCAACCTGCCGAATGTCATCTCGACCGACTTCACCGAACGCGAAGTCACGCTTGACGGCACGAACCCAATCTTGCGGACGACGCTGGAAGGACGCTCGACGCTCAACGAGCGCCGCCGCGCCACGATTGTCCTAACGACGCAGGAAAGCGAACTCATCAGCACTGATGGTTTTGAATCGGGCCTTAGCGTCAGTGACGGCGTCGCCCAGTTTGACAGCCGAGCGCTTCAAGACGATGAATGGCAGGGACGCGACGCGGCGTTGTTGTACTTGTATGAAAACCGCGACTGGCTGCTAGCGGCGTCCGGTTATGACGCGGCGGCGCTCCGGGCGGCGTCGGCCGCACGCACCAAGCCGCGCGTGACCATCATCGGCCCGACCTACGGCTGCTTCAACAGTTACTCGGATCTGGCTGAAATTGAACGTCTGGTGCGCGGCGTCGGCGCGGAAGTCGGCTGCGTCATGCCATTTCGGTCGCGCGTCAAGGATTTGGCGACGATGGACGACTGTGACGCCTGCATCGTAATGTATCAGGAGTTCGGCGCCAGTCTCGCCGCCCGCATGAACAAGCCGTACCTCTATGCGCCGTTCGGGATTCAGGACACGACGGAATTCCTGCGTGAACTGGGACGGATGCTGGGGCGCACGTCCGAAGCGGAAGCGTTCATCGCCCGTGAAAAGCAAACCACGCTCCGGGCGTTCTGGGACCTGTGGCGTAGTCCGCATCAGGATTTCTTCGGTACATCGAGCTTTGGCGTCGTCGCCGGTGAGACGTACGCCCACGGTTTGCGGCGTGTTTTGCAGGACGAGTTCGGCATGCGGCCGACAGTGGTGGCTTCGCGGCAGGCGAAGTCAGGGCCGCTGGCCTACAGCGCGATTGACGTTCGGCAGACGCTCATTGACGATCCGCCGATGCTGATGTTCGGCTCAATCAATGAGAAAATCTACATCAGCGAGTTGGAGTTGCTGACAAGCTACATCCCGGCGTCTTTTCCAGGACCGGTCGTCCGGCGCGCAACAGGAACGCCGTTCATGGGCTACGCCGGCGTTGTGTATCTAGCGCAGGAAATCAGCAACTTTCTGTTTGAGATTTTGTTCCGCCACCTGCCGGTGGAAGGGCTTGAGCGCAAGCAGGCTGAAGAAACCACGCTGGCCATCCCGGAAGCCGAGATTACTTGGCGACCTGATGCTGTTGAGCGCATGAACCTTGTTTTGAAGAAAGTGCCGTTTTTTGTGCGCATTTCGGCAAGCAAAAAGCTGCGAATTGAGGCTGAACGGGAAGCGGTGCAGCGTCGGATTCGAGAAGTCACGCCGGACATCATTGACGATGTTGCGCGTCGCTTTGCGCGGTAGGGTATCATCCGTGACGCAAGCCTGATTTTTGCGTCATGGACGATACCCGCATGGATGACTACGCCGAATTTGCACGCGCCGTATACGCCACCGGCGTCCTTTCTGATCCGTGGCTATGGGGCGAACCGCGTTTCCGGTTGGACGGCGTCATTCTGTCGCCGGAACTGGCCGTTCGGCTGGCGGAAGCGGCGGAAGCGGTGACATACCTGCACCAAGAACTGGTTGAAATCCTGCTGGAAGCGCCGGATTTCATCACGATGTTTTACGGTCTGACGCCATTTCAGCAACTGATGTGGCGCGCATCAGGCGGGCTGTGGCACGGGATGGCGCGGGCGGATGTGTTTGTCTGCACGGATGGAAGCATCCGGTGCTGTGAACTCAACAGCGATACGCCATCGGGCCAGCCGGAGGCGGTATGGCTCAACCGACTTCGACTGGACGCGCATCCCGGCGTCGTGGATCCCAACGCCGACTTCCCAGCGCGTTTTACAGCCATGCTGCGTGAAAGCCATGCCAAACGAACGGACGCGCCGCTTGAAAGCGTTGGCATCGTATATCCGACCGAACTGACGGAAGACCTGTGCATGATTGCGGCTTTTTCGCGCTGGCTTGAAGCCGAGCATATCCGCGTCGTGACTGGCTCGCCCTACAACTTGCGCCGGACGCCGACGGGTGTAGCGCTGCTGGGTCAACCGGTGGATTTGATTCTGCGGCACTACAAGACCGATTGGTGGGGCGAACGCCTTCCGGTCTGGGCGGACGCCGAGGGCTATCCCGACGATGAGCCGCTGACTGAGCCATTACTGGCGCTGCTGGATGCCGACTTGCAGGGCGAAGTCACGGTGGTCAATCCGTTCGGCGCGGTCGTCACGCAAAACAAGCTCTCGTTTGCGTTTTTTTGGGAGGAAATGTCGCGCTTTTCACCAGAAGCACAGGCGTTGATTCGGCGTTTTATCCCTGAAACGTATCGCATGACGCAAATCGAGCCGGATCGGCTGCTTGATGAGCGGGAACAGTGGGTGCTCAAAAGCGACTACGGGTGCGAAGGGGAGGAAACCGTTTGCGGCCCGTTCGTCACACCGGAGGTTTGGGAGCGGACGGTCGAGTTGGCCCTTCCAGAACATTTTGTCGCGCAGCGTTTTTTTGAAGCGCAGCCCGACGCCGAGGGCTGGATTCCCAACTATGGCGTGTTTGTCTTGGGTGGCGGCGCAGCGGGCTTTTTTACGCGCTTATCGAAGACGAGCACCGAGTACGGGGCTGTTACCGCGCCGACCTTTGTTGGACGGTGATATGACGCCTTGCGGGGTTTACCCAACTGCAAAAGACCGCAAAATCGCCTCGCCGTCCACCATCGGGAGCGCTAAGACCTCAAACATATCCGCCACATAGCGCGTCTGGCGCATGCCGACCAAGACGCAACTCAAGTTCGGCAAACTCCGCAACGTGTTGACGGCCATTTGGCTCAAGGTTCGCCGGTCGTCCGCATAACCAGCCGCCGCCAACCGCCGCTGTACGCTGTCGGATTGCCGTTGTGACTGCGCGGCGGCGAAATCGGCGAGGATGGTGAGCGCCTCATTCGCCAACTCAATAAACCGGTCGCGCCAGACCGCAAAAGCGGCTTGGCGGTGAGACGGCGGCTTAACTTGGCTTAGCCACTCCTGAACCGGAAGGATGACCAGTTGGTAGGCGTTTTGCTCCCAAACGAACACGGAATCGAGCTGTGGCGCTAGTTGCAACAGCCGACCGGCGAGGCCGCCTACCGGGGGTGTAAGGCCGAAATCCGTCGTCAGCGTCGTCTCGTGGGCCCGCAGAGGCGACAGAGCGTGCGCCAGCGATTCCAAAGACGACAGCTCGCTTTGGACGGCGAAATCGGCCAGCCGGATCATTCGTTGTTGGGTAAAGGCGTTGAGCGGCCGGTTGGCGAGCGTACCGATGCCTTTCGCTGCGCAAAAAGCCAGCGGCGTCAGGCCTTCGTTGTTGGCTTCCGTCGCAGCGCCGGTTTCAAACAGGTTGAGCGGAAACTGCACGACCCTGAAATGGTGGTTGGGCGTCACAGCCTCCGCCTGCGCCAGACAGCGTGCAATGCTGGTCTGGGTTGGGTCGTCCGCCGGCAGTGGAAAGTTGTTGGAAGAAATCCCGTAGAAACGAATCGTACCGGCGGCGACTTGGGTTTCAAGGAAAGCAAACGCCTCCCGGATGCGACGGTAAAACTCGTCGTGGTCAGCCGCCGTGACGCCGCGTTTTTTGCATGCGTTGAGAAAGTATTCGGGGTTATGCAACAGGAAAACATCCAGCGTCGCCAAGCCCATGCGCTCACGGCTGCGTTCAATCTGGGTCGCCAGAAATTCCGGGTGAATACAATGCCAGAGGCCGGGGCCATACTTGACGACCTCTGGGAAGTTCCGGCGCTGTGCCAGCCGCATATTCTCGCCCTGAATGTAGCCGCCTTTCGTCACGACGATGACGGAAGCACGATCAACGTCCCGGAGAACGCGCCCAATAGTTCGCTCCGCGCCGCCGTCGGTGTAGTTGGCGCTGGTATCAATCAAGTTGCCGCCGCGCGCCAAATAGTCGCGCAGCGCCGCTTCGTGCGCCGGATTGTCTTCTTCGATGCGGTAACAGCCAAAGCCGAGCGGATGGCACCATAGGCCGGTTTGGCCGAGTGGCTTGAAAAAGGGCGGCGGCGTAAAGCCTTGACCCTGGGCAAATCCCGTGATGTAGCCGGTCATACGGTTTTCGTGTCGGTCCCTATCCGAGCTGCAACAAAAAAGCCTTCGCGAATGCGAAGGCTTTCCATCGGCGTTTGGAGCGCATAAGGCTAGACGAACTCTTTTTCGAGGAGCAAGTGCGCTTTGCGTAGCTCAAAGCGAGCGCGTCCGATGTTTCCTTCCGGGCTAAGGGCGATGATGATGAAGTACTCGCGCCCAATCAAACGCACGACCAGTAAAAAAGCGTCCGACATGAGCGTGAGTTCAGTGAGGGAACCAACGCCGGTGTCGGACGACATCCGCATGGTGTTGCGGAGGAGTGTCGCGTGCGACGTGGCAATCAACGCTACCCGCTCCCCCAAGTCCATTTTGGATGGGGCTTGAACATGTTCAATGGCCAATCCGTCAAGCCCCATGATGGCGATGCCGATGCTGCCCTCAACCCGTTGCAGGATGCCTTCGAGCAGCTCCGAAAAGGTCACGGTTGCCCTCCGCTCGCGGCGGGTTGTGGGGAAACCGGCGGTTCACCGCCCGACAAAATGTTCTCGCCGCGTCCAATCCGTGGCGTAATGAAGAAGAGCAGTTCACCAGTTGTACGGGACAAAGCGCGCCGTTTGAACAGCTCGCCCAACAACGGCAAGCTGGAAATGCCCGGCGTCCGAAAGACATCGCTGGTTTCGACATCGTTGAGGACGCCGCCGATGATCGTTGTTCCACCGTCCGGGACGATGACTTGGGTTGTCGCCGTCCGACGGCTAATGCTTGTAAAGCCGTTGATGACCTGACCGGGCGCGTCGTTAGTGACGGACACCGTCAGCAGTACATTCCCCTCCGTCGTGATCTGCGGCGTGATGGTCAACCCAATGGTCGCATTGACGAACGTCACTGTTTGCGCCACGCCAACGCCGGCTGTCGCAATGAAAGGAATCTGTGTACCGGAGGCGATAGTGGCTTGTGCGTTATTGAGTACTGTCACGCGCGGGGCGGCGATGGACTTCGCAATTCCCTTCTGTTCATTGGCGGTGAGCGTCGCCGACAATAATCCGGTCCCAATCGGCCCGGTTGTCAAGCCGAGCACCGACGAACCACCACCTGAAATGCCGGGTGCTGCACGCGGGCCGATGAGCAGACCGGGGATCAGAGACTCCGTTGCGCCGGGACTCGTCTCTCCCCTCGGCTGAAGAAAGGTTCCTGCTGACGTTGAGAAAGCGGCGGCGCGTCCCTGGCGCGTGAGGGCGGCGGCGAAAAGCTGAACACCCAGTTCGCGCGCAAAGTTGCGCGAAGCAAAAACGATCCGCGCTTCAATCTCCACTTGCGGTTCGGGTACATCCAACCGCGCGATCACATCCCGCACCTGCTCCAAGTAAGATGGAATGTCGGTGATGATGACGGTGTTGGTGCGGGGATTGATCGAAATTCGCCCGGCCGGAGAGAGCGCCTGCTGGACGATTCCGACAAAACCGATTCCACCCAAGATGCCGCCAATCGGCTGACCACTCGGACTCTGGAGTCCAGCCCCGCCGCCGGCTTGCTGCTGTACAGAACCTTGGTCAACCCGCTCGTACTTCAGCTTGAAGTATTCTGTCACCGTTGGGGCGCTGTAAATTTCCTGAAGCCGCTGGTTACGGCGATTCTGCTCTTCAGCCGTGATGGCGGCGACGGTCGCCACACGAACAATCATCCCTTCGCGGCGGTACGTCAGCTGATTGGCCCGGAAAATGGATTCGAGCACTTGCGTCCACGGTACCTGGTTGACTTTGAGCGTCACCGGCACCTTGCCGACGGACTTATCCAACACAAAGTTGACATCGTAGTTGTCCGAGATAAACCGGAGAATATCCGACAGGTCAACATTGGTGATGTCCAGACTTACCGGGTCGCCTTGGAACGAAGGATCGCCGAATTGTGCGCCGCGCCCACCTTGTGGTTTCCGTCCGGCGGCCGGCGTCGGAGCATTAGCCGGGGGCGTCATCGCTTCGGCGGTGGAAGCTGCTTTTCCTCCCGCCAGCGGCTCGGCGGAGACCCGCCGTGCAGCGGGGACGGTGAGCGCCGCCGGTTCCGGTTTGACGCCAGCTGAACGCTTGGCTGAGGGCGACTCAGCGGCCGTCGTTGCGGTTGAGATCGGCTCAGTCACAGGCGAAGCCACAGCAGAGGCGGGCGATGACTCTTCACTACTTGCCTTTTCCGTCGGCGCAGTGGGCGTCATTGTCGCTGAGGGCTGCTCGTCGGTAAAACGCACTACCAACCCAGCGTCTGACTCGGAGACGGTGTATGCGACGGTCTGCTTAAGATCAAACACCACACGAGTTGTACGGCTGTCCGGCGCTCCGACGCGAATCCGGGCCACCAGCCGGTCATCGCCTGCCAGCATTCGCTTCTCGACGGTTGCCACCGTGTCGAACAAATCCACTACCAATCGCGCCGGGTTTTGGAGGAGAAAGTGGCTATGCTTTGTCTTTGCCGTCAGCTTGAGTTCCGCGACGGTCGCCAGCCCTGCTTTAGCCAGCGTCAAAGCGTGGAGCGCCAGCGGTTTTCCGTTGGAGGGCTTTCCAGAACGCGCCGTGCCTGCCCGACTCAAAACGACCGGCTGGACAGGAGTCGCTGTTTTATGCGTTGCAACCGATCCAGCCGCCTCACCAGCGACAGACGCTGGCTTCACTTCCGTGGTGGTTGTCTTCGCCGGTTCGAATTCGATCACGAGGGTCTTGGCGTCGTCACGCAGGTACGAACGCACTTCGCACGCCTCGCGCAGTGCGACATCCAGCCGAGCCGTGTTCCGGCCATTTAGGCCTGATCGAACGACAACAGACGACACCAACCCTTGTTCTATGCGGTACTCCGGCAACAGCGCTGAGGTGTCCGCGCCATAGAGTTCAATCGTTACCAAGCATGGTTCAGGCTTTGAGATATGGTAATCCAAACGGGCTGCGCTTTGGAGTTGTACGCGCGTTGTGCGCGTCGAATCCGAGCGTATATCGAGTGTAGCGACAACAACCGTTTCCGGCGCAACAGCAAAGCCCTGAACCGGCGCTGCTCCGCAGCCTCCAAAGCCACACAGCAGGAGCAACGTCGCGCCGACGCGGGAACGTTTCGGCAGGGGTTTCATAGCTCTCCTCCGATGAAGAATCCTCTAATTGAAAAACGGTCGAAACCTGACCAAGCCACTTGATGATTGTGTTTGGTCCCGTCGGCAAGCGCCGCTTTTCGGGACAACAAGCAAACCGTCCGAACTATTGCGCCGCTGTCGGTGCGCCGCCGGACGCAGCCTTCGGGATGTAGTCTAAGAAGCGTTGCTTTTCGACAAGCTGGCCGTTGCTGCGAACGATGATTTCAGAGCACACCACCCGCCCCACAACCTGAGCGTCGGCCACGCCAAACGTCCGTGGCGCGCGTTCGATTTTCTTGACCGAGCCATTCCAGAACTTTGATCCCTCGCGCACAAACATGGTCGTCCCTGACCGACGCTCCTTGAGCAGTGCGCCCAGGCCGCGTTCAGTTGAGTAGATGCCTATCACGGTCAACTCCTCTACAAGGTACTTCTCCGATTCAGCAGGCGGCGGTTGCCCTTGATCCAAGCGTCGGTCTCGAATCTCACGCCATTTCGCCTCACGGGTTGGGAAATCGGGATAGGGAAGGTCGGTGACGGGCGGCCGGAATGGCTCGCGGAGCTTGCCGCTGTCCCGAAATGGATCACTGGACGGACGGCGAAACGGGTCGCGCCCAGTCCCAGTGTAGGTCGTCGGTATGGTGTCCGCCGGAGGCCCCTGCGGCGGCTTATCGCCCTGCCTGTCAGGCGGCGTCTGCAGTCCAGCTGTCGCCTTCTGCGCTACTGCTGAAGGCGACTGGCCCAGAGCTGGCGTCGCAAGGCACAGCAAACCAATCAACAGCCACATGTAACGATGATAACCAGTATAGGTATCCATGGGCTTTTCCTCAACTTTTTTAGCCTCGACTCGTCAAGTCAACCCAGGCTCTCAGGCTTCCCCAACGAATTGCCTCGATCCAAACCTTACTTCGGCTCTTCTTCTGTACTTAGGATATCCTGTTCTGAAGCAAAGAAGGTCGTAAGTTGGTAACTCGCCTCAACCGTCAGTTTCGGTGTCTGGGCGCTTGCCTGACGAATTTCCACATCGGACACCTTCACAATCCGCTGAAGAGCGGCAATGTCGGCGAAAAGCTGGCCAAGTTGGTCATAGGTGGTACCGGATTTGACGCTGATTGTCTTTTCGTAGTAAAAACCCCGCTTCTGAACATTGCCTGGACGAAACTCACGCACCACAGCCGACCGCGCCTGTGCGATTTTTTGCAACTGCGCCAATGTTTCCGACAAGCGTACTTCTTCCGGAATATTGGCGCGGTATGCCTGCAAATCGCGCATGTATTCTTCGATCTTTTTCTTGTAGTCGTTGAGCTGTACCCGAACGTTTTCGAGTTCCTGAACTTCTCGCTCTATTTTTTGGGCTTCCTTCTCGTCACGGTCGGCGTCCGTACGGAGACCGGCGCAAAACATTTGATCAATAAGGAAAAGAAAGGCGCCGACGCCAACGAAGACGATCAGAATCTGTAGCCACAATCGGTCAAGCATACAAAGACTCCTCGGCTATTTCCCAGTCTGCACCGTTCCGGTTTGCGCCGTTTGGGCGGCGCTGGCCGGGGCTACCGGCTGGGGCGGGTTGTAATCGCAGACGATGGTAAACTTGAGTGACTGCTGCTCTGTAGCGTCCGGCATGGTCTGGCCGGTTTCCTGAAAGGTTGGATTGACATTCGTAAAGAGGCCGTTCGAGCGAAGCTCCAGTTGTTGGGCGAACTCGGTGATGATGTCCCGATTCTTCCTCTCCTTTTCTTTTTCAACTCGATCAACAACGCCTTCAATTGTGACGTTGTTGCCGCGCAGTGTGATGCGTTCCAGACGGACGCCGGCCGGAATCCGCGCATTGACTTGAGACATCACCCCTACCGGGCCGCGCCGCTCGGCGTCAAGCTTCCTAATTATTTCCAGACGTGTCTCAAGGAGTTTTTTCTTTCGCTCGTACTCGTCACGCTCTTTTTTAACTTTCTCCAACTCGGCCTTGTTCTTTCTCGCCTGGTCAAGGCGCGCTTTAGCCTGCTCCCTCCGGTTGTTGCAATAGTAGTAGTCAGCGATGCCACCGACGATCACGACTAAAAGACCTAGAATCGCCAGAACAATAAAGGCCAACCCTCGAACCGGCGCCGGCGCTGTTGTCGGCGTCGGTTCAGTAACCGCGCTTGTGGCAAGATTGATTCTCGGCATAGTCAACCTATGCGCCAGTCGCCAACCAAAGCGGTGCCGACCAGCGACCTTTCTTTACATTTGCACTGATGTCTAAGGCATGGAGGTTTAGACAACTGCAAGGCGAAACCATCCGTTTGGAACAATTCGCCGTTGAACATGCCGGCTACTCTCCCGGACGACGCGCCGCCAGTCCGACGGCAACCGCCATTGTCGGTGACATTTCACGAATATATTCTTCATCGAATTTTCTTGGGTTCACAATGATCCGGGATGGGTTGAAGGCGTTGAACCGTTCGACGGGAATGCCGAACCGTTCCGAAAAGATGGACGTTAGCCCGGAAACTTTTGCACTCCCGCCGGCCACCAAGACTCGATCCACCGGCGCGACATCCGCCGAGGGACTGGTTGATCGCCAGAAGTCCAGTGTTTTCTGAACCTCCATCGCAATGATATCCGTCACCGAATCCAGCAGAGATTGAGCGTCGCTCGGCTGCAAGCCGTTGTCCGTCGGGACGCCGCGCTTGAGCGCTTCAGCTTGCTCAAATGTCAGACCCAACTCTTTCTGGAGCAAGTCGGTGTACTGGTTGCCGCCCGCCGAAATGTCACGGACAAAAACCGAGGTAGAGCCCCGCACAATGTTGATGCTTGTCACCGCCGCGCCAATGTCTAACAACGCCACGGTCGCCGTTGGCATCGGTTGGTAGTTAACCTCGTAGGCGTTTTGCAAAGCAAAAGCGTCCACATCAATGACGACCGGGTTGCGCCCAGCCTGTGAAATCACCGTTGTATACTGAGCAATCTTGTCGCGTTTACAGGCGACCAGCAACACCTGCATGACGCCAGCTGCCGGATCGCGGCTAACTACCGAGTAGTCCAGGTTGACGTCGGCAATGTCAAACGGAATGTGTTGGTCAGCCTCCCACTGGATCCGCTCCGCCAACTCGTCATCGGTCATGTAGGCGACTTCAATTCTCTTGATGATGACTGAATGCCCAGAAACAGATGTATTGACATCCTTAGTTTTGATGTTGTGTTCGCCTAAGAGACGACCAATGGCGTCACTGACATGGTTGAGATCAATGATATGACCATCCACGATGGCGTCTGGAACCAGATTGGCATGACCAATCGCCATCAGTTCAAAACCGTTTTTGAGTGGTTTCAACTCGACGGCTTTGACGGCGCTCGAACCAATATCAATGCCCACAACGGTTTTGGCGCCACCGAAACCAAATAGGCCCATAGCCTAACCTATTGCCTCCATTTCCCGCAGGAATCCAGGTTGCGTGCCCAGCGAGAGCAGATGAAGCTGGCCTTTACACACTGGACAAGTTGTGAGTCCCACCGGAAGCAGCAGGGGCCACACTCGAACGAGTCTACTCGCGTCACTGCGCCGTGCATGTCACCGTGCTCGTCATTGTTCAAAATGGTCAACCTGGCTACGGAAAACGCGCACCACACAGCGCTGGCAATGTTAAGTCTGTCTGGAGCAACGAATGCACGCCCCGCGATAGACAACCGCCTTGTACCTTTTGCGTGGCGTATGGTTATCATCGCGTTCCGGGCGCGTCAACCTCTTTTTGAGCGCCGGTAATATGAATCCAGTACAAAGTCCCATACTTTCAATCACTTTCGGAGTCAGGAGACCTGCGCCGGCGCTGTTCCACAGCCACATCCCCGTCAAGCGGCGTCTGCACAGCGCAAGCGAGCCGTTGCGTCTCGACCTAAAACGCACTACAGTCGGCGTGTGAACGCAGGCGCGGCCGTCTCCATTGCACGACGTTTTAGATGGCCTTTGGCGAGTTTTGTTCTTGTCGGCGGCTTGCTCTGGTGGTGGTTGCAACCGCAGCCGTCGCCGCCCGACTTGGCGCGCTACAGCCCACGCGAAGCGTTGCTCTTCATCGAAATGACTTCCCTTCCCGCTGGGCTTCGCCGCCTTGAAACCCTGGCGTTCTGGCAGGCGATCCATCCGGCGATTGGCGTTCCCGGACAACTCACCGACATCCTCACTGGCGCACGTTTAGTGGAATGGCTGGATGTCGGACCGGCGGAAGCGCGGCTGTTGGCGCGCGCCCGCTGGGGGTTGGTGGTGACCGGCTTCGCCGCTGAGGTCGTTCCTCCAGAGTCCCAACCGCCGCTCAAGCCACCGGACGGCGACGGGGCGACGCTCGATGTAACACCGCGCCTTGTGTTGTGCCTAACAAGCGGGTTACCCGTCGAACAAACAACAGCCGTCGCCCGCAACTGCCTGCCGCTGGTTGCGCGCAAGCTCTTCGGCGGTGATGTGCAATTTTCGGAGCAAACCCACCACAGCGCTCTCCTGCTCTGCTTTCGCCATGTGGAACGTCCGACAACGGCGCTGTGGGCCGCCGTTGTCGGTGGGGCGCTCCTACTGGCCAACGATGAAGCCGCCCTTCGCGCCTGCCTAGACGCCGCCGCTGGCCGCCGCGCTGCCCTTGCCGACCTACCCGCTTTCAGACGTGCCCGGCAAACTGTCGGCGGCGAACAAGCGTTGCTCTTTGCTTTCGCCAATCCCGCTGGACTGGATGCGGCGCTCCGTCTTCGGTCAAGCCGCCCCAGCATTGGCGGGAAGCTCTTGGTCAACGGACAGGAACAGTCGCTGACGGCCTCGCTCCTAGCGGGGCTTTTGGAAGGTCTTGGTTACGGTTTGGACGTTCAGGACGGGACGACGCTTGAGCGCTACCATTTGTCGCTTCATCCGCAGTTGGTCGCCGAACTTCAGCCACATTTGGCTCAGAGGCTTGACGCTTCACTTGCGGCGGGCCTCATCGCTTACACAAATGGGGTTGCCGTCTTGGGGCTGTCGCGTCCGCTGACGGCGTTAGACCGGCTTCAAACAGCGGTCGCCGCCCGCAGCAATGCGGCCGTTGCTTTTGTCGCTCGTGAACTGGTCGCCGGGTTGCGTGAGCGGTACGGCGTTCGCCCCCATGAACCGCTTGACGACGCCCTTGGCGACCAGTGGCTTTTGCTCAGCCCGGCAAGCGCGCCGGACGGCGGAACCGTCCTCGGCGTGCGCGTCCGAGACAAGGCGCGGGTGCTGCCGACGCTGGATCGCTACCTGCGCGCCGACGGCGCGGGTCTTGTCAATCCATCCCCGACGTACCTAGGCGTCCCGCTTGTCGTCTCAACGCACCGCGACCGACGCGCCGCCTGCTTCCTCGACGACTGGCTGTTTGTTGGCGACCAAGCCGCGCTGGAGCGTTTCCTCAACCAACGTCGGTCGGGGGCGCCGCCGCCCCCTCTCCCGCCTTTACCGGCAGAAGCTTTTCTCCACCGGTGTTACCGGTCGCAGGTGGACCTCAACACCGCCACGCTTGCGCTGATTGCCCTGATGCGCGCTGGCGACCCGACGCCGGCACGCTTGGAGGAACCCGCCGTACGGCGGGCAATCGAGCAACAGCCGCCAGCGATGGGCTACTTCCGTCTCCAGGCCGACGGCTTTTACGGTGAACTGCGCTCGCCTATCGGCAATCTTGCGTACTTGGCTTCGTTTTTCACCGGTCGATAACGTATCCTGTCAGCTTTGACGCCTTAGGCAACTGACGGAGAAGACAAACCCGCGATGACGGCTCCTCAACCGACCCTTGGCCTGGTCAGCTTGGGCTGTCCCAAGAACCTCGTGGACAGCGAAGTGATGTTGGGACTGGCGGCCCGCGCTGGCTACGCCGTCACCGACGACGCTAGTAGTGCAGATGTCATCGTTGTCAACACCTGTGGCTTCATAGAAGAAGCCAAGCAGGAATCCATCGAGACGATTCTTGAAATGGCGGCGCTCAAGGCGGCGCAACCGGGCCGACGGTTGATTGTCGCCGGGTGTCTGGTCGAACGCTACCGTCGTGAGCTGCCGGCGGAACTGCCGGAAGTGGACGCCTTTATTGGCACAAATGAATTAGAGCAGTTGCCCCGTTTGCTAGAGCGTCCCGACGCAACCATCACACCCCGTCCAGTGACGCTGCGGCCGCGCGGCGGCGTCCCGGCGCGCGAGCGCGACCGCCCCGACGCTGATTATCTCTATAGCGAGACGACGCCGCGCCTGCGGACGACGCCGAAGCACTACGCCTACGTCAAGATCGCCGAAGGCTGCGACCATCCCTGCGCGTTCTGCTCCATCCCGCAAATGCGCGGCAACCTGCGCAGTCGGCGCGTCGGCTCGATTCTCGCCGAAGTCGAGCAGCTGGCGGCGGAGGGCGTCCGGGAGGTCATCCTCATTGGACAGGATACGACTAGCTACGGCGAAGACCTTGGCTTGAAGGACGGGTTGGCAGACTTGCTGCGGGCGCTGGCGCAGGTCAAGGACATCAGCTGGATTCGCTTCCTCTACGCCTACCCGACGCGCATCAGCGACGCGCTGCTGGACGTACTGGCGAGTGAACCGAAACTTTGCCCGTACATTGACATGCCGTTGCAGCACGCGGCGACGCGCATGCTGCACGCCATGCGGCGGCCTGGCTCGCGGGCGTTTCTGGAAAAGCTCATCGCCCGCATCCGTGCGCGCATTCCCAACGTGGCGCTGCGGACGACGTTCATTGTCGGCTATCCCGGCGAAACGCAGACGGACTTCGACGTGCTGCTCGATTTTTGCGAAGCCCAGGCGTTTGATTGGGTTGGCGCGTTCGTCTATTCGGATGAGGAAGGCACGCCGGCGTTTGATTTGCCGGATAAGGTTTCAGGGCGCACCGCCGAAGCGCGACGGGCGAAGCTCATGCGCCTTCAGGCGCGCATCTCGAAGCAACGGCTCAGGCGGTTCAAGCGGCAGGTAGTCGAGGTGATGTTCGAGGGCGCATCCGACGACAGCGACCTTATCTGGCAGGGGCGTATGGCGACACAAGCGCCGGGGATTGATGGGCGCGTGCTCATCACCGACGCTCCAACCGACCTGCCGCCGCCCCAACCCGGCGACCTCGTACGAGTGGAGATCACCGCTACACACACCTACGATCTTGTCGGCCGGATTGTCGCCGACCGCCGGACCTGAAGCCCCTATGACGAACCAATCTTTATCCACAGCGTCCACCGCGCCTGTTTTGGTCGAGGTTTGGCGCGGCGCAGCGGTGGAGTCGCGGCACCGGGGTGCGGTCGTGGCAGCGACGGCGACAGGGCGCATTATCGCCGCCGTCGGCGACCCTCACTGGCTTTGCTTCCTACGCTCCGCGGCCAAGCCCTTCCAGGCCATCACCGTCCTTCGTACCGGCGCAGGAGAACGTTTTCGCCTTACGACACAGGAGGTAGCGCTCATCGCTGCCTCGCACAACGGCGAACCGGAGCATACGGCGGTCGTCGCCGGGCTACTTGAGCGACTGGGGCTGACGGCGGAGGCGCTGCGGTGTGGCGTCCACCCACCGTTCAATAGTGCGGCGGCGCGGCGACTGGCTGGCGTCGCCGTTACGCCCCTGCACAACAACTGCTCCGGCAAGCACGCCGGGATGCTGGCCGGCTGTCTGGCGGCGGGCTTTTCAACCGACGACTACGACAACCCAGCGCATCCGCTGCAAGCAATGATGGCGCAGGTGGTCGCCGAAATGTGCGGCGTTCCGGTCGAGCAAATGCCGGTCGGTTTGGATGGGTGTACCGTCCCGACGTGGGCCGTACCGCTCGCGGCCATGGCGGTCGGCTACGCGCGGTTATTTACGCATTCACCCTATCCAGCTGAAAGTCATCACGTTACAACGGCGATGCTAGCGCATCCCGAACTCGTCGGCGGGACGGAGCGGATTGACACCGACTTGATGCGCGCCGTACCGGGACGGCTGTTGTCGAAAGTTGGCGCGGAAGGCGTGCACGTCGTCGCCGTCCCGCCCTCCGACCGCTTTCCCGAAGGTCTGGGCGTTGCTGTCAAAATTGAGGACGGCGACAGTTTTCGCGCGCGGAACACGGCGATGCTGGCGGCGCTTCAGCGGTTGGGACTTCTTGGCGCTGCATCGCATGACGCCTTGGCGGTCAAATACAGCCGCCCTGTGCTGACGCACCGTAACCAAGTCGCCGGAGGGGTTCGAGCGGTGTTTTCCCTTGACTTGCTGGTTTAGGGCGGTTGTCACGCCAGCGCGGCATTGGGTGCAGTCAGCGCGTGGCAAAAGCCCCCTTCCCTTTGGCGTGTCACTGCTGCCACAACCACAGTGCGCCCAGGGCTAAAAAGACGCCTGCCAACCCCAGCACCGCCCGGTATTCACGGTGGCGCAGGTAAAGCCGTCCATCGAACCCATCACGCCACGCCGCGCCAAAGTTGCGCCAAGTTGGTAGAAAGAGCGGCGTACGGGCGGCGTACGCCGGATACTCATCCGGGAAAAGCTTGTGCAGGTGCGCTTCTTCGGCGCGCATGACGGGCCAGTAGACGGCGACGAACAGCGCGCTAATGACCAGCGCCAGCGGCCACGGCGCAGCAGCTGTCAGGCATCCCATCATCATTAGCCAACTGCCCAAGTACAGTGGATTGCGCGTCAGCCGATAGGGACCGCGTACCGCTAGCGCCTCATCCTTCCGCAAGTGGCCGGTCGCCCACGCACGCAGCGCCGCCCCCACGCCACCGATGAGTGCGCCGACGGCCATCCATTGGGGTGAGGGTTGTGCCGTGGCAAGAAACACGACTCCAACGAGAAAGCCCAGCGGCACGCGGGCGTGCTGCGCCCACGACCGCGCCTGCGCCCACCGGTCGGTTGTTTGCGCCGTGACCATCGCCGCCTACGCGACGCCGCAGGCGCGACGCGCGGCGTCAATCGTCGCCATAGCTTCCTGCCGTGCGCGAGCCGCGCCAGCGCGCAGTACGTCCTCAAGGTCGTCCGGCCGCGCCAGCCACTCACGGTAACGTTCGCGCGCCGGGCCAAACCGCTCCTTGAGCTTGGCTAGCAACGCCTTTTTCGCTTCGCCATAGCCATAGCCGCCGGCGCGAAAAGCCTCCGCCATCGCCGCCGTTTCTTCAGGGGACGCCGCCAGCGCATAGAGCCGAAATATCGTGTTCTTAGTTGGGTCTTTCGGCGCTTCAATTGGCGCGGAGTCGGTCACAATGCTCATCACGGCTTTTTTCAGCGCCTCATCGTCGGCAAAGATGTCAATCGCGTTGCCATAGGATTTACTCATTTTTTGCCCGTCTATGCCGGGCACGACGCTCGCCGCCTCGCTGACGCGCACTTCCGGCAAGACAAACACTTCGCCGTAAGTGTGATTGAAATAACCTGCCATGTCGCGCGTCATCTCAACGTGCTGTACTTGGTCGGCTCCGACCGGCACGACGTTTGAGCGATACGCCAGAATGTCCGCCGCCATCAGCACCGGGTAGTAAAACAGCCCAACTTTGGCCGGAATCCCACGCGCAACTTTGTCCTTGTAAGCGTGCGCGCGCTCCAACAACCCCATGCCTGTCACCGTCGCCAGCAGCCACGCCAGCTCGTGCAGTTCTGGAATGTCTGACTGCCGGAACAACGTAGCCCGCTGCGGGTCAAGCCCAAGCGCCAGATAGGTTGCGGCGACATCGCGCGTCAATTCGCGCAGCTGGGCTGCGTCATTGATGGTCGTCAGCGCGTGGTAGTTGGCAATAAAGTAAAACGCTTCACCTTCGCTCTGGAGTGCAATGTGCTGCGCAATCGCGCCAAAGTAGTTCCCAAGGTGAAGCTTGCCCGAAGGCTGGATGCCGGAAAGAAAACGAATCGTTTGCGTCATGGATGAACCTTTTCTTAGCTCCATTGCTTTGGCGAACACACTTACCCGCAGTCGGCTGTTTAGGCACGTCGGGAACATGGGTCAGCTGGCGTTTTTGATTGGGCGCTCCAGAAACTGACGTGGTGTCACAATGTCTATCCCCTGAAACGGATGCAAAATCAGTAGGTCTTCATCGCCGGCCACAAGGTAAGTTGCGTTACCGTCAATTCGAGAAATTTGTTGTCTTTGGGATCATGAAAGGCCGCTATCCGCTCCATAATTTCCACAAGAAGATTATCCCTGACAAAAGCATTCAGAAACTCTATACGCTCTGCTCCGGGTCGCCTACCTTTCAAAGTCCTTGCACCGCAAGACATTATTCAACTCTTCAGGCATCGCACGTGAGATGAGCAATTTTGCCGACCCTAGTTCCAAGCCAGCAGCCCGGATGTACTTACAGAGGAAAGTCTGCCCAATTCATACAATCTGACTGCCGCCAAGAAGCGCGGATTCTCATTTCCTCACAATCTTTGGCGATGCAGACAAAACCGCCGCCGGTTCGTATTTTATGTAGCTTCCACGAAGTCAAGCGCCTTGCCGTGAGATTCTTCAAGAAGCGCCAACGCGAGGTAGGCTAGCATTGTACAGCCAATTCCTACGACCAAGGCGCTGTAGAGCAACCCAAGCGCTGTGTGGTGCGTAAGCCACTGCAACGCCAGCGTCAGCGGTACAACCGACGCACGGACGAAGTTCGGCGCACTCGTGGCGACCGTGGCGCGCAGGTTCGTCCCGAACTGCTCGGCGGCGATGGTGATGAACACCGCCCAGTAGCCGGCCGCGACGCCCAGCGCAAAGCAGAGCGCGTAAAAATACGTCGGCGACGCCCCGCGCGAGGCGACATAGACAAACGTCAGCGCCAGCGTGAGCGTTTGGAAAGCGAACACCACTCGCTTCCGGCTCTGAAAATACTGACTCAATAACCCGCTGGCCAAATCCCCGACAACCAACCCGGCGTAGGCGTACTTGATGGCGTCGCCGGCCGTAATACCCGGAATCCCCAACTCCTGCGACAGTTCGGGCGACAGCGTAATCAAAATCCCGATGGCGAACCACAGCGGGACGCCAATCAAAATCGAGCAAAAGAAGCGCCGGAAACGGTCGGCGTTGGTAAACAAGGCGAAGAAGTTGCCGCGCGACACTTCCTGCTGTTCAAGCGCGTGGAACATCTTGGATTCGAGCAGCGTGGCGCGCATCGCCAGCAGAAGAAAACCAAGCAAGCCGCCGGTCATGTAGGCGACCTGCCACGAGAAGTACTTGCCGACCGTCGCGGCGACCACCGCCCCCGAAACGCCGACGCCGGCGACAATCGCCGTACCGTAGCCGCGCAATTCCTTCGGCAGGCTTTCGCTCACGAGCGTCACCGCCGCGCCCAACTCGCCGGCCAGCCCGACGCCCGCCAAAAATCGCAGAACGACGTAAAGCTGAAAGGGCGTCACGCCGCCCGGCAGCCAGCCCGCCAGCTCGATGATAAAAGCGTTGGCGAAGTTGGCGACCGAGTAGAGCAAAATCGAGCCAAACAACACCGAGCGCCGCCCGCGCTTGTCGCCCAGCACCCCCCACAGCACGCCGCCGATGAGCAGCCCGACCATCTGGACATCGAGTAGGAGAATACCGTCGTCAAGAAGCTGTTGCCCGCTAAGGCCGAGCGCCTGTAAGCTCGGTACGCGAACAATGCCGAACAGCAGCAAGTCGTAAATGTCCACGAAGTAGCCCAGCGCCGAAATGATGACCGTCGCCGAACAAAGCGGCGCAAAGCGTTCGGGAAGGAGAGGGCGCATAAAAACCGTGAGTCCTTTGACGTTTAAGATTGGCATCCGCCAAGCATAGCCGAATCAACATGAAACGACTTGAGCTTCTAAGGCGGCGGCGCAAAACCGCAAGGCGTCAGGAGGTTTTCAAGGAAGATGTTCGATGACGGCGAACAGGCTGTCCACATCGCTGACGTTTTGACGACTCTCTTCGCTATTTGCCGTCGCGCTTGTTTTCAACAGCCTCGCTGCGCCGTTCGCTCACTGTGCGCGGACAACCATCATGCCGCGTCCATCGGGGGCGTCGCGCCGCATACTCCCGTGTCCGCTCCGCCACCGACACCCGCCACTCCCGTGGTCAACGATGACCAACTACTCTACTGCTTGCTTCCCTAAGCTTGCCAAGTCAGCATTCAAGGCTCGAAACTCTCCCGCTACCTGTGCCGCCACTGCCGCAAACCAAAGCCAGCCCTCGTCCTGCAGCGAATCTATTTCATCAAAAAGCAATGCCAGCGGTGTGGGCACTGCTGCGCCCACGTCGTCACCGCCGCCAACATCCTTTTGCCCTGAGGGAATGGTCAAATCCGGCGCCGGCATCCGCGCCCGGCAAGCGTTCCACTGGCGACAGCCTGTGGGGATTGTCCGGCTGACACGGCCCAGCAGCGTTGAAGTAGCGCCTCGCCTTGGCTTAGAGGTGTTAGGCAAGCATCCTTACTCAAGAGCGAATCTGAAATCGCCCGCCGCCGGTTGAGCGCGGCGGCGTCACGCGCTTGACGACAAAGGTGTAGGTTGGCTTTTCACCGGGAACGGGCAGTTGTGACTGGTCACAGGGGAACAGGTTAGGGTTGGCATAAAACCAATCCGCCGCTTTGTAGTTGGCGATACTGTGCGGATCAATCAGTTGGGGATCGAACTGAAACAGTCGCGCCAACTTGACGACAAACGACGCCAGACCTTCGCGGAAGTCCCATTGACCAATGCAGATTTTCCCGTCAGGCCACACATGCGGGTGAAAGATAGGCGTCATGCCATGCATCATCACAGTCGGCTTCTCAAAAGGATGATTCGGCGACAAAAGGATGCGAATCTGATGCTCGTCGCGGGTCATGGTTGGGCTGATATAACTACGCACCCGAAGCGTGACAACGTAGTCCGTGGCCGGGAAGTCATTGTTGTACCAGTGGATGTATTCGCCCCGAATGGTGCGCATTTCTTCGTAGTCGGCCGCAAGTCGCGCGCGGCGAACGTCGTCGGGCGTCGCCATGACAGTCGTCATCCTCCGTTTCCCCAGCGTTGTTTGGCCAGTAAAGTACCGCCGATTGTAGCCCGGATCAGAACCGGCGAAAAACACCGTCGTCTCCCCCAGTCGGCGCAACCGTCAGCGTTATGGAAAATCCTCTTGCCTTTCAGGGTGCGGAAAAAGCCCGGCGCATTCAGGCGATGTTCGCCGGTATTGCGCCCACCTATGACCAGCTCAACCGCTGGTTGTCGCTCAACATTGATCAACACTGGCGCCGCGCCGCCGTCCGGGAGGCAGCGGAGGCGTTGCGCCGTCCGGGCGCTATAGCACTCGACATCTGCTGTGGGACTGCCGACCTCGCCATCGAGCTGGGACGCCTTGCGCCGACCATCGGCGTGGATTTCTGCCGGCCAATGCTCGTCCGGGGGCTGGAAAAGGTCCGCCGAAGCGGGCGTCCGGTACGCCTGCTGGCGGGCGATGCCCTGGCGCTGCCGTTCGCGGATGCAAGCTTCGACGTGGCGACAGTGGCGTTCGGCATCCGCAACGTTGTAGACCTCGACGGCGCGCTGGCGGAAATGCACCGTGTCCTCAAACCGGGCGGCAAGGCGGTGATCTTAGAGTTCTCGCATCCGGTCGTACCGGGTCTTAAGCAACTGTTCGGGTTTTACTTCACACGGATTCTACCTGCGATTGGGAACGCCGTGTCGCGGTCGGGCTATGCCTACTCGTACTTACCGGCTTCGGTGCAACATTTCCCCGACCAAGCGACACTGGCGGCGCACATGACGCGGGCTGGTTTCCGCGACGTACGGTGGCGCAACCTGTCGGGCGGCATTGCGGCGCTTCACACCGGCGTGAAGGCGGAAGCGAACTGATCTGACGGCGACTTACCCCGAAGCGCGCTGCTGAAGCCACGCCCGCGCCCGCGCCACAATGCTTGGGTCGGCGGTTTCAGGCGTGCCGGCCGTAAACGGCGGCGCCGGCGCGTACTCAACAAAAAGCTGCATGAGTTCGGCCGTCGCCTGGTCACATTCAAGGGCGGCGAGCATGAGCGCCGCGTCAATACCAGCCGAGACGCCCGCCGCCGTGATGAGCTTGCCCTGCCGCGTCACGCGCGCCCGACTGGGGGCAACGCCGAACTGCAACAATGTCTCGCGCGCCGACCAATGCGTCGCCGCTTCGCCGCCTGTTAGGATACCGGCCGCCGCCAGAATCAGCGACCCAGTACATACGCTCAATGTCCAGCGAGTTGTCGCGTGGATGCGGCGTAGCCAGTCCAGCGCCTCCAGGTTGTTCATTTGAGCCGGCGCATTGCCGCCCGGCACAAGCAGAATGTCAGCCTGTGTGATCTCCTCACAACACACATCCGCTTGAAGCCGCAGGAAGCCCGAATCCACTGTTATTGGACCGCGCTGTTGAGCGACAAAATGAACGACCGCGCCGGGCAAGCCGCGCAAAATCTCATATGGACCGATGGCGTCAAGCGCCGTCAGGCCGGGATAGAGGTACACCACAATGATGCGCGATAGCTCTGAGGTTTGACTGGGCATAGCACACTTTCAACTGCGTGGGGCGCGGTAAAAGCCGAGTTTGACAGCCGTCGGCGGCAAACCATAGCATCGCACCGCTTTCCAAAGACATTCTTGATCCGCTTTTCTGGAACATGTCCTTGCTTACCCGTCTGTTCCGCAAGAAGTCGGTCGCCCAGATTCAGGCTGACGCGGCGTCCGGTCTCGATGACCACAACGCGCCCGGCGCCCTGGCCAAAGAACTCACGACATTTGATCTGACGGCGCTTGGCATCGCCGCCATTATTGGCGCAGGGATTTTTTCCACCGTCGGCAACGCCGCCTACAGCGGCGGTCCGGCGGTGTCGCTGCTGTTCATTTTTACGGCCGTCGCCTGCGGCTTCGCCGCGCTGTGCTACGCCGAGTTCGCCTCGATGATTCCTGTGGCCGGTTCGGCGTACACTTACGCCTACGCCAGTTTCGGCGAACTCATCGCTTGGATTATTGGCTGGGACCTCATTCTTGAGTACGCCATCGGCAACATCGCGGTCGCTATTTCGTGGAGCGAGTACTTCTCAAACCTGCTTACCGGGTGGGGCTTCCCGATCCCAGTGTACTTTCGGATGGATTTCCTCACCGCTAAACGCGGTTTCGACGCTGTGACAGAGCTGCTCAGGCAGGGTCAAACCCTTGAACAAATCCGGGCGCTGGATGGTTTCGCCACCCAAGTCGCTGGCTACGAAGCATGGCTTACCGCGCCACGTTTGGGGACGCTGCCAGTGGTGTGCAATCTGCCGGCGTTGGGCATTGTGGCGCTCATTACCCTGCTGGTCTATGTCGGCATCCGCGAGTCCAAGCAGGTGTCAAACGCCATGGTCGTCTTCAAAGTCGCTGTCGTGCTGTTCGTGATTATTGTCGGCGCGTTCTACGTCAAGCCGGAGAACTGGTCGCCCTTTGCGCCGAATGGTGTCGCTGGAGTGCTCAACGGCGTCGCAGCGGTTTTTTTCGCCTACATCGGCTTTGACGCCGTCTCGACGACCGCCGAGGAATGCCGCAACGCGCAACACGACCTACCACGCGGCATTATTTACTCGCTCATCATCTGTACGGCGCTGTATGTGCTGGTGTCACTGGTGCTGACCGGCATCGTGCCTTACACAAAGCTGCAAGTCGCCGACCCCATGGCGTTTGTCTTTGGCAAGGAGGGCGCAAATTTGCCGCTCATTGAGCGCATTGTCGCTGTCAGCGCCGTTGTCGCCACCACGACCGTTCTGCTGGTCTTTCAGATTGGCCAACCGCGCATTTGGATGGCGATGTCGCGGGATGGGCTGCTACCGAAAGTCTTTGCGCGTGTCCACCCGCGCTTCAAAACGCCGAGCTTCGCCACGATTGTGGCCGGCCTTGTCGTGGCAATTCCATCGCTGTTTATGAATCTGACCGAAGTGACCGATCTGACCAGCATCGGGACGCTCTTCGCGTTTGTCCTCGTCTGCGGCGGCGTTCTTGTACTGGAGCGAACCGCGCCAACGGCCGAGCGGAAGTTTCGCGTGCCTTACATCAACGCAAAGTACATTGTCCCGGCCGGCGTGATGGCGGCGGCGCTGATCTTTGCGCTGTATCCGCCGGCGACCGCCGTGGCGCGCGACTTCCTGACTGTGACGCCGGCGGCGGGGGAAAGTTGGCTAGGCGCCGTTTCCCACAAAATCCCTTTCGCGGTTTTCGCGTTGGGAACGCTGGCGCTGGCAGTGCTCTGTTTCCTGAAGAACCTTTCGCTCATACCCGTGCTGGGGCTGCTGCTGTGTGGCTACCTAATGACAGAGTTGGGTGTTGTCAACTGGTTACGGTTTCTTAGCTGGTTGACGGTCGGGTTGCTCATCTATTTCGGCTATGGCTTCCGGCACAGCCGCCTTGAAGTCGAAACCGGTGCGTCCTCCGAGCCGGCTTAGTGCTATACCGACGGCAAGCAACTTGTGCGCTGGCTGCCGCGCGCCGCTTTCGTCCGGCGGCAAGCCCGGCGCTTCGCGCTTCCAAGGCGACGCCCTGCCACAGCAGCAGGCGGCGCAAGAAGGCAGACACTTAAAGACGCTCAAGATATTGAGGCGGGCTCACGTCGGAATGTCAATGCACTTGACGTGATCGGCGCACGAAACAGCGAAAGCCGCTCTGTCAGAGCCTGCGCTTGCCAAACAAGTCAGAACTTGCGCCTGCCGGACAAGAATAAGCCGACTTCCCGCTTTGGAGCGGCGTTTCACGCAAGCGGCATCTCTTCGTTCATTTCGCGCTTCCCGAAGAGCGCCCTGGCTGGTTTGATCACTCGTATTGCTCGCGGCGGCCAGGTGACGACGGACGGAAAGACTCCGGGTAGTTGGCGCTCTCAATGAGATTCAGACCAGATAGCGCCGGAGCGGACTCCTCCAGAATTTGTTTTGTAATCTCAATGTTGGCGAGCAGTTCATCGAAATCCAAATCGGCCGCGCCAGTTCCATCGAGCGCCGTCATGGTCACAATGTGATCGTTGATCAGACTAAACCGATTCTCAATCGCCTGAAGCTGCGCTTCAACCCGCCGCACACTGCGTTCAATCTCGTCAAACGCCTTGAGTCGTCGCCGAAGTACATCAAGGTTGTGCTCGAGCAAGGGCCGCGTCATTGGGTCAGCCGTAGTAAGTTGCTGCTCCACCTGAGCAATCTGGTTTTGAATCGTCGTTCGATTGACCGAGCGTAGGTGCGTTTTGCGCCGCCGGTACACGTCGAGCAGGTCAACAAATTGCTCCCACATGGTGTCAAGACACTGAATGGACTCCGGCAGCTTTTCCAACTTGGTGAACTTTAGGTAGTTTTCGTAAATCTTGTTTTTCTGAAAGCGCAAATACTCAACCATTTCGCGGTCGCGCGGCTCAAACGTGCGAATCAACTCCTCACGCTGCCGCCGACGGAGCATCTGTCGCTGCCGCGCCGCCCGCCGCTCAACCAAACGACGATAGGCGGTCATCGCTGGCACAACCGTCAGATAGGCGATCTCCAGCGCAGCTCCGGCTACCAGCGGCATCCAGTCCTGCGTGTACGCCGCCGCCGACAAAAACAGCACCATCGTCCAAATGTTGTACGGCTCGCCAGCCGCTTCCTTGATGTAGTTGGTTCTCGACGTGGAGGAAGTCAACCCATTCATAACCTTGAACTCAGGCGCAGCCGGCGACATTCCTGATGCAGGGCAACCAAGTGTCGCACCATCGAACCGGCATTTCAAGGCGTTCTCACAGCGCACGAACTCCTAAGATATGGCTTCCTGCTTAAACGCCGCCGTTGCAAAACGGTCAAGAAGCCTTCTCCGAAGCGCCTCGGCGGTTGGCGACCACAGGCGGTTTCTCGCATAAGCAAGCTGAAAGGCTCGTCAGGGGTGGCAACTTCAGGGGTGGCAAACTTCGCCTCCAGAGAGGCGACGCGACGACGCCTACGGACGCTCCAAGATAAGCGTCACTGGGCCGTCATTGTGGATTTCAACCCGCATCACTGCTCCAAACACCCCGGTCTCAACCGGGACGCCCAACAACCGCAGCGCATCGGCGTAGCGCATCACCAGCGGCGCAGCAACAGCCGGCGGCGCGGCGTCCGTAAACGATGGCCGCCGCCCTTTACGGGCATCGCCGTAGAGCGTAAACTGCGACACCACCAACGCTCCGCCGCCAATCTCTAGCAGCGAGCGGTTCATCTTTCCGGCGTCATCCTCGAAAATTCGCAGGTTGGCTGTTTTCTCCGCCAACCAGTCGGCGTCGGCTTCAGTGTCGCCGTGCGTCACGCCGACCAGTACGCATAGGCCGCGCCCACAACGTCCGACCACTTCTCCGGCGACCGCCACCGAAGCCTGTGCCACACGCTGAACAACCAGTCGCATACGCCCCCCAACGCCGCCGCGCCGTCATTTGGCTGATGCGTCACGGCGGAGCACCCCAAGTCCAATGGGCGTCATCCGAACCACAATCTCACGCAGCGACATCTCGCCCTTGAGTTTGGCCTGAATCCGGCGCTTGAAAAGCAAGAGCACGCCCACGTCAAACTCCACGTCAATCACATACCGCAGCCGCACGCCTTCCCCCAAACCCGACGCCAGCAGCGTGTTCAACCCCAGTTGGGGTACGGTGGAAAGGTCGCCCGTGATAGGGAATACCACATCCAACGCGCCTTTCTTCGGTAAAACCAGTTTTTCCGGTCGGCGCCCGCGTCCGCACTCGACACCGTTAAGTGTTAGGCGATACGTCAGGTCGGTGAGCTTCAGTTCACGGTTTGGATTGTGGATAGTAACAGTGGCGCGAAAGTCGGCGTCGGGGTAGTCCACGCGCTCGACGCGCAGGCCCTTGAGCGTCAGCGTCGGCTCACGGAATCCCTTAGGAAGCTTACCCTCATCCTGTCCGCCCGCTCGAACGCCGACTCCGCTGACTGACAACAGGACCGCCGCGCCCCCGCGCATCCCCACCCAAGTCAAAAATCGCCGCCGAGATCCAACCTGCATCCCGTCCCCCATTTCTAGCCATTACCGGTTGAATAAAGGCGCAGCACTTGGCAGGTCGCCGCTTGCCTTCGCTTCACGCCTTTTCAGCGGCGGCGGTTTTGGCGGCTCGACGTTTAGTTTTCGTCGCTCTGGCGCCAACACCATCGGACGCCGCAGCCAAGACAGGCGTCAGCGTTTCCCGCTGACCTGCGAGAACATCGGCCTGTGTAGTTTCAGTAACAGTTCCGGCCGGCGGCCGGCTGGGAAAGGTCACAGCACGTAGCGCGTCCGCCGTCAGGGTCGCCTTTGGCAGCACCTTCCGAATCTTGCGCTGCAGAACGCGGAATACCTTGTTGACCGTCTGCGTCGCGTCCACGATGTCGAACCCGTACTGCTGCGCCAGTTGGTCAAACGTCGCCAACAACCGGGTTTGATACTGCACAAAGCAGTCATACATATCGTCGCCTGGCAGAAAGTCCATTCCCGACTCCCAGTAGTCAAAGCCGGTGCTGGTTAGGACGCGCGGAATCAGATGCGGCAGGTCAATCTTGAGGTAAAACACGGCGTCCGGCTTGAGCGCAAAGCCATAGACGCTCTGGATCCAGTCGGCGGAAGCGCCGCGTACAATCGCCCGCGCCATTAGCGAATACACATACCGGTCGGTTAGCACGATAAAGCCCGCCCGCAGCGCCGGAATCATTTGGTTTTCCAGCCGGTCGGCTAAATCCGTCGCGTAGAACAAATCCATCGTCTTTGCGCCGAGGGTATGCCCTTCCTTGGCTTTCTTGAGGCCGCGCCCGGCCAGCATTGAGCGCGTCAGTCCCGTATCCAACACTGCAAACCCTGACGCTTCCAGCCAGTTCTTGAGTAGAGCGATTTGCGTGGAACGCCCAACGCCGTCTGTGCCTTCCAAGACGATGAGGCGGCCGGGCAAATTGGTTTCTCGAAAACCGGGTAGTCCGGCCCCAAAAAACTGAACCTTGGTCATGCTGTTACTCCATTGCTCCAACGCCGCCGCCGACAACAGCGGACAGATAGCGACGGCGGCGCGCACGGAACTGCGGATCGCGCAGCACATCCTTCAAATGCGGCTTGACAAGGCTGCGTACAATCTGCTGCTGCTCAGGGATGGGTAGCGTCGCGTCAATGACCGTCAGGTTGTACTCCTCCACCAAGCGCTCGTACTCCTCCAAAATCTTACCCTGAAAAATCCGAAATGATTCATACGGGTCTTCTGACCAACCCATGTCTAAGCCGGCCTCATAGTACTTCAGCTCCGGCCGTCCAGTGAGAATCCGGTCTAGCGCCGTCTCTAGTGGGACACGAAAGTAGAAACCAATCGTCGGCGGCACGGCGAAGTCATAGACCTTGCGCACCCAGTTGCGGTCATTGCCGCGCACGGCGTCGCGGGCAAACGCCGTGTACACGTAGCGATCGGCTAGGACAATCGCACCGGCCTTGAGCGGCGGGATGATGTCGCGCTCTGTCCGGTCGGCGAAATCAGTGGCATGAATCAAACTGAAGGTTGTCGGCGATAGCGCATGGGTCTCTTTGCCGAGCTTGGTTGTTTTCTTGACTAGCGGCGACGAGTTCCACGCACTGAAAAAGACGCAGTACCCTTCTGACACCAGCCATTTGTGCAACAGGTCAAGTTGGGTGCTTTTGCCGGAACCATCAATACCTTCAACGATGAACAGTTTTCCGGGGAAACCTGTGGGGCGTCCAGCCTGCATGCCGTGCTCCGTGTTTTGTTCGGCCGCCGTTGCGGCGCGCTCAAACCAAAAGTTCAAACAACATTACGTGGCGCGGGCGGCGCCGGCGCGCGTGACGATGCGAATCTGTGGCTCCTCAATCACCACCTTGCTGTACGGCTCGACGGAACGGGTCAGCCACACGTTGCCGCCGATGACGCTGCCCCGCCCAATCACCGTCTCGCCGCCTAGAATCGTCGCGCCGGCGTAGATCACCACATCGTCCTCAATCGTCGGATGACGTTTCACGTGCCGCACGAGCAACCCGTCGGCGTCTTTGGGAAACGACAGCGCACCGAGTGTAACGCCTTGGTAGAGCTTCACATTGTCGCCGATAACTGTTGTTTCGCCAATCACGACACCCGTGCCATGGTCAATGAAGAATCGGCGGCCGATGCGTGCGCCGGGATGAATGTCAATGCCGGTCTGTCCATGGATGTACTCCGCCATAATGCGGGGAATGAGCGGCACGCCCCGCGTGAATAAATCGTGCGCGATACGATGTACCAGAATCGCCTGAATGCACGGATAGCTCAAAATCACTTCGTCGTGGTCATGGGCCGCCGGATCACCCATATAGGCGGCGTCCACATCTTCGGCCAGCCACTCGCGGAATACTGGCAGTCGGTCAAGCAGGTCCCAAACAATCGCCTCGGCTTCCGCCCGACACTCGGCGCACTCGGCGCAGGCCGCCTGCGGCAGTTGCCGGTCGTGACATAACGCCAACGTAATTTGCTTTGGCAACTCTGTGGCAATGTCTTCAAGTAACTCCTGCACCCGCTCTGGAGTCGCCGCCCGCGTCACGGCGCCGTAATAACCCGGAAAGAGCAACTCACGAAAGTTCAGCAGGGTTTTAATGATGGCGTCACGCGACGGCAGCGCTCCGCGATCGTGACGAAGCGCCGATGACGCGGCATAGGACTGCATCATCGCTTGGGCGGCTTGGGTCAGGCGTGGATGCATAGCGCGCGCAACAACTCTGGACAAAAACGGTTACACTACCGACCAGTAAGCGGAATCTAAACCAGAACGTCTTCGACGTGAAATGTTTCTCCGCACTGAAAGCCCGCTTGCGCAGCGCGGATAGCCGGGCGACAATCCAATCGTTGGCTTTTTCACATTCATCCACGGGGTATTATTGCCTATGTCTGCGCCTAGAGAAGCGATTCAGGAACGCGCGCCGCTCGCTGTGGTCGATTTCGACCACGTTGAGTTTTACGTTGGCAACGCCAAGCAGGCGGCGCACTTTTACCGCACGGCGTTCGGTTTTGACATTGTGGGCTATCGCGGCCCGGAAACTGGTGTGCGTGACCAGGTCTCCTATGCGCTCCGGCATGGAACGATTCACCTCATCATCACCGGCGCGCTCACCCCCGACCACCCTGTTACCGAGCATGTCCGTCGGCATGGTGACGGCGTATACGCCGTCGCGTTTCGCACGCCCGACGCCAAAGGCGACTTTGAACAGGCTGTTGCGCGCGGTGCGAAAGCGTTGCGTGCGCCTGTCACATTGAGCGACGCTCACGGTACGGTTCAAGTCGCCGAAATCGCCGCCTACGGCGACACCATTCACCGATTTGTCACCCGCGAGCATTATACCGGCGCATTCCTTCCCGGCTTTGAGCCGCGCGTCATCAAAGCCGCCCAGACGGGCTTTCTGCATCGGATTGATCACGTCGTCGCCAACGTTGGTTGGCACGAAATGGAGACGTGGGTGAAGTTCTACGAAGACATTTTCGGCTTCTTCCAGTTCCGGCACTTCGACGAAAAGGACATTTCAACGGAATACACGGCGTTGCGTTCGAAGGTGATGGCGAGTCCGAGTCTAGCTATCAAACTGCCGATTAATGAACCGGCTGAAGGCAAAAAGCGGTCGCAGATTGAGGAGTATGTGGATTTTTATGGCTCGCCGGGTGTTCAGCACATCGCCATCGCCACATCGGACATTGTGCGGGCCGTGGCTCAACTGCGCGCTAACGGCGTCGAGTTTCAGAGCGTACCACCCGGCTACTACGACGCCGTAACGGCGCGGGTCGGGGAAATCGAGGAGGACCTCGCTGCGCTCCGCGACCTCAACATTCTGGTTGACCGTGACGACCAAGGCTATCTGCTGCAAATTTTCACCAAGCCGCTTCAGGATCGGCCGACAGTGTTCTTTGAAATCATTCAGCGCAAAGGCAGCGAGAGCTTTGGCAAGGGCAACTTTAAGGCGCTGTTTGAGGCAATTGAACAGGATCAGGCGGCGCGCGGCACCCTATAGGGTCGCAGGCGCGCCATCCATCGCGCCATCCATATGGAACAGAGCGTGCTAGCAGTGGGCGCTCGCCGCTGGCTGGAAAGCGTGCTGGAAGCGCGCCAAAGCCAAGAGGCGCAGGCTGTATGGCCTGCGCCTTGCCGAAATCAAAATCAATGGCTCCTCAGGTAGGATTCGAACCTACAACCCTTCGGTTAACAGCCGAATGCTCTACCATTGAGCTACTGAGGAATAGAGAACCGGTCTTGTACCGACCTTGGGGCGAATTGTCAATGGTTTTTCTTCATGGGTCGCCGAAGAGGGTGGTCGGCGCAGGGTCAGCCTTTCGGCGCGGCGCAACGCCTAGATGCGCGCAGGCTGCACTTGTCGCTATCCGCCCGCGCGGCGTCCGGTTGAGAAAACCAATCTGGAGCAAATACGGCTCGTAGATTTCCTCAATCGCGTCCTTCTCTTCGTTGACGGCCGCCGCAATCGTCCCCAGACCGACTGGGCCACCGTCAAACTTCTCAATGATTGTCAGCAGCAGCTTCCGATCCACTTCGTCAAGGCCGAATTTGTCCACCTCCAACCGGTCAAGCGCCTCGGCGGCGACGGCGGCTGTGATACGTCCGTCGTAGATGACCTCGGCAATGTCACGGACGCGACGTAGCAGCCGGTTGGCGATGCGCGGCGTCCCACGCGCGCGCCGGGCGATTTCAGCCGCCCCTTCCTCATCAATCGGCGTGTTCAGAATCCGCGCCGAGCGCATCACAATCTGCCGCAAGTGTTCCGGCGTGTAGAAATCGAGATGGAGGTTGATCCCGAAGCGTCCCCGCAGCGGCGCTGTAATTAGCCCGGCCCGCGTCGTCGCGCCGATGAGTGTAAAACGCGGTAGGTCAAGTTTGATGGAACGCGCCGACGGCCCCTGCCCAATGACGATGTCCAGCTGAAAGTCCTCCATCGCTGGGTAGAGGATTTCTTCAATGGCCGGCGGCAAACGATGTATCTCGTCAATGAATAGTATGTCGCCTTCCTGAAGGCTCGTCAGAATCGCCGCCAAATCACCCGCCTTCTCAATCACTGGGCCGGTAGTGGACTTGATTTCAACACCCATTTCGTTGGCGACAATCATCGCCAGGGTCGTTTTGCCCAATCCCGGCGGACCGCACAGCAGCAGATGATCCAGCGGTTCGCCGCGCCGCCGCGCCGCCTGCATGAACACGCCGAGGTTGTCCGTTGCGCGCGTCTGACCAACATAGTCACGCAGCAGACGCGGACGCAATGCCGCCTCAAGGTTGCGTTCGTCGCCGTCTGGGTCACCTGTGACCAGTCGCCGCGCGGCGGTGTTGTCCGCATCCCGCATGGTTGGGTGTGGCGCCGGAGAAGGGGAGACGGCCCAGAGGCCGCTCCACCGCAAGGTTTTTTCGTCGCTAGTTCTTGAAGCTGTTTGTCGGCCGCGCCGCCGGGGCGGTCAACCGGCGGACGTTTTCCGCCAAAGCGCGTGCCTGCGGCACTTCGGCGATGGCGCGCTTGACAATGGCTTCTTCCCGAATGATGACTTCCTGTGCTGTATCAAAGCCATAAGCCGCCGTCAACACTTCGCGGCGCAATTGCCGGCGCAAAAAGGCGTCCTGTCCGACCAAAGCGTTTGGCGTCAAACCAAACTCTTGAAGCCGTTCCTGCGCAAACCCTTTGAACGCGGCCAGCAGCTTGTCCGTCACTGGGTAGTCGGTGTCCTGAAGCGTGTGATTGAAATCTACGTCAGGGGGGACGCGATACTCCTTCAGCCCTTCCACCTGCCCGTTGACCAGGAGACGACTGAAGAGAAAAGCCAAACTCGTAAGCTGTCCCTGCGCCAGCGTATACGTCTCGCCCTTGACTTCGACATCGGGCGTAATGCCCAGCCCGCCGTACACTGTCCGTTTGCCGTCGGTGAGGTATTTCGTCAGCCCATCCTTGCCGGCGGCGTCCGTGCGCGAGCGTCGCCGCTGATAGTCGTAAAGCGAAACATTGTCGTAGCGGCGCTGAATCAGCCGCCCCGCCGGCGTGTAGTACTTCGCCGAGGTCAGCGTCAGTCCGTAGCCGTCCGGCAAGCGGTAGGGCGTCTGCACCAACCCCTTGCCAAAGGTCGTTTCGCCTACTAGCAGAGCGCGGTCGTGGTCCTGCAGCGCGCCGGCGAGAATTTCCGCCGCACTGGCGCTCCCGCCGTTGATCAACACAATCAGGGGAATGTCTTCGGGGTTGGAGTTGTTGGCCGTCAGGGTGTTTTCGTATGTCGTGCCGCGCGGCGTCCGGCCGCGAATGCTGACGATCTTCTGTCCCCGCTGGAGGAACAACTCGGCAATCGCGCGCGCTGCGTCCACCAGTCCGCCGGGGTTGTCACGCTGGTCGAGAATGATCGCCGTGGCGCCGCGCGCTTTGAGTTGGCGCACCGCCGCCGCGACTTCTTCCCCGCTTGCCTGCGCAAAACCGCGCCGAAATGCTAGGTAGCCAACTTCCGGCGTCAGCATAAACACGTTCGACACCGACGGCTGTCCGACGGAATCACGGACGATACGTACTGTGATGGGCGACGGCTCGCCCGGCCGGCTGACGGTGACGGTGACGGCTGTACTGCGTAGGCCACGCAACCGCGACCGCACTTTTGACACATCCCACCCTTCGGTTGACTCTCCATCAATGGCGATGATTTCGTCACCGTAGCGCAGCCCGGCGCGGTAGGCGGGCGTGTTGGCGATTGGCGACCAGATGTAGACCTTGCTGCCGTGCTGCGCAATCAGCGCACCGATGCCGGAGTAATTCGCCTGCTGCTGGCTGCGAAACTCATTGAATTCCTCCCGGGTGAAGAAGTTGGAGTGCGGGTCAAGAGTCCGCAGCATGCCGGTCGCGGCGGCGTCGCAGAGGCGTTCGTGGTCAATGGGACCAGCGTAGTGTTCTTCCACGAGCGTCAACGCCTCAATGTACGCCGTTGTGACCGCCTTACCCTTCCAGGCATCGCCGTTTACCGTTTCCGGCCCCAGACCGAACTCTACTTCCTGAGCATGGACAACGCCACGGCAGGCGTCACTCATCGGCGCCGGGACGCCGGCAAGACAAAGTAGGGCAACCAAACTGAAGACGCCAAAAGCCAAGGACGACGAGGTGCGCGTAGGGAACTTCATAATCTGATACCAACATGGTGAGTTAGGAAACGTCAGGGAGCACGGCTCGGAAGCAGGTCGCCAAGTGGGACAAGTCGCCACATTCTTGGACGTTGGCGGGTTGGGGTCAAGGCCCGTGTGGGACGGCGCGTTACCGAACGGATTGAAAAGCTGTTCGCGCACGTTATAGTCACACTTTATTCACCGTAAGGCAGGTCGGTCGCTTATGCAGGCATGCGTCATCACTCTTGGTTGTCAGATGAATGAATACGACACCCACGCTATCCAGTCGCAACTGGCCGGGATTGGGTATTCGTTCGTGGACAACATTCATGACGCCGATTTGGTTTTGCTCAATACCTGTGCGGTGCGGGGCAAGCCTGTCGAGAAAGCCCGCTCTATCTTGGGCGTACTCCGCAAGGAAAAAAAGCGTCGTCCCGTCACGGTCGGGTTGATGGGCTGTCTGGCGCAATTGCCTGAAGGCCAAGCTATGGGCGCAAAGTTTGGCGTGGACTTCATGCTTGGCCCCGGCGCATTGACCGATCTCATTCCGGCCCTGCAGCAGAAGGGATTCAAGAGCTTTGCGTTCAAGGACGACCTGCGCGATTACGCCCCTCCACCGCCGAAGGGGGCGCTCGCGGCGCACGTGGCGATTACGCGCGGTTGCAATCACAAGTGCACTTACTGCATCGTTCCGACGACGCGGGGGCCGGAAGTCTCGCGGCCGGCGGCTGACATCTTGCGCGAAGTTGAAGCGCTGCGGGACGCCGGCGTGGTGGAAGTCAATCTACTGGGGCAGAACGTCAACAGCTACGGACTTGAACCGGGGCTGGGGCCACACCGCAAGCTGCTGCCGGGCTTTCCTTCGTTCGCCGAACTGCTACGGATGGTTGGCCAAGTGGGCATTCCGCGTGTCCGCTTCCTGACGAGCCACCCTATCAACTTCACCGACGACATCATCGCAGCGATTGCGGAAACGCCGGCCGTGTGCCGATACATCCATCTACCGGTGCAGGCCGGTTCAAACCGCACTTTGCGCCGGATGGCGCGCGAGTACACACGCGAGTACTACCTTGAGCGCATCGCGGCGATTCGGTCGCAACTGCCGGACGCCACACTCTCAACGGACATCATCTGTGGTTTTCCGGGCGAAACGGAGGAAGACTTCGAGGAAACTCTGACGCTATACGACGCCGTGCAGTTTGACATGGCGTTTATGTTCGTTTACTCCGAACGCGAGGGGACGCCGGCGGCAAGGCACTTTGACGACATTCCCTATGCAACCAAGGTCGCCCGGCTCATGCGGCTCATCGAGCGGCAAAAGTACTGGAGCTTGCGGAACTACCAGCGGTGGGTTGGGCGGACGGTGGAGGTCCTTGTCAAAGGGCCGGCGCACGAAGCAGGCCTCATGCAGGGTCATACTCGCGGCAACCATACGGTAGTGGTATCGCGGGCAACCGCGCCAAAGCCGGGGCTGTACACCGTACGGATTGCCCACGCAACGCCGCATATGCTCTACGCAGAAGGCGTGGCGTTGCCGGAAGGTCACCCCGCCGCTGCGGCCGCCTGAGCGCTGGATGCGTCCACCGAACGGAAACAGCGTGTGAAACGATGACGGAAGACGAACTCGCTGAGTTGTACGCAGACATTACGCAGACGCTCGGCGACCAAACGTTGCCGAAGTTGTACGAGACATCGGTGCTGAGCCAGCGGACACGGCGGTACAACCTGTTCAGCACGCCTTGTTTACGGCGTCCTGTCGTCAGGATTCAGCACACTTTACTCGGCATTGAGTTAAAGGTTGGACGACGACGACTGAGCTGCCCGGATGTAGCGACGGCGCGTTACTTGGCGGTGTTTGCGCAGTTGGGGGTGGCGGCGGTGGCGGTACCCTATGACATTTCCCAGCTTCCGCGTATCGCCGACGAACTAGAAACCGCTTGGCGGCGGTTTCTGGTCACAGTTGAGCATCGGCTTCAGCCCTACGGCGCCCGGACGCGCGGTTGGGCGCGCAACCGTTTGCTTGACCGTGTGCAACAGGCGATTGAGGCGCTCGGCGCTGGCGCGGCGCGTCCAACGTTTGCACAAACCACCCGCCAACGTCCGCCGTCGGAGCTGGTTCGCAAATGATGACTCCACACACGTCGGCTCAAGGACAGGGGATCGGCTTGCAGCGACCGCGCGCTTCATCACTGACGGCGACGATGCTGGCCGGACTTGCCGTGGTGGTGTATGCGAATACGCTCGCCAACGACTTCGCTTATGACGACATCCCCATCATCGTCAACAACCCGGCCGTTCACGAAGCGGACTGGCGGGCGATTTGGCTGCATGGTTACTGGAGCCATATCACCGGCGGCGGCGGCAACTACCGTCCGCTGACGGTGACAACTTTCGCCTTGGACTATTGGCTGTGGGGACTGCGTCCGTTTGGATACCACCTGACAAATGTGTTGCTGCACGCCGCCAACGTCGCTTGGCTTTTTTATTTGCTGCGACGTTACCGCGTTGGAGCCGAGATCGCCGGGCTGACGGGGTTGCTCTTTGCCGTCCACCCGGTACACACGGAAGCCGTCGCCAATGTCGTCGGGCGAGCCGAGTTGCTGGGGATGTTCTTCGGCTGCCTCATGTGGTGGGCATGGCTGAAAGGCGCTTCGGAGAGCGGCGCGGTCGTTTGGTGTTGGCGAGCCGGCGCCGCCACAGCGTATCTTGCGGCGGTGCTGTCGAAGGAAAACATGATTGTTCTGCCGGCGGCGCTGTTGATTGCCGAATGCTTGGCCAAGCGTCCGTATCAAAGTTGGCGTCGGAGCGGGTGGACGTTCCTCCTTTTCACACTCGCGCTCGGACTGTATTTCCGGCTGCGCTCACTGGCGGGCGAAGGCCTCACACAGGCGGTTGAAGTCGGGCAGACGCCGTTGGCGGATAGAAGTTTTTGGGAACGCGCCATCATCATGGCGGGCGTCGGCGTGACTTGGTACCGGCTGGCGCTCGTCGGCTACCCGCTGCAAATCCATTACGGCATCCGCGAATTCAACCTGACGCCCGTGTTGCACTGGCGTGTTGCGGCGGGGCTGGCCGTCACGGTCGGACTCATTGGGTTGGCGATCGCCTGCCGAAGGCGTGCGCCGCTGGTCACCTTTGCCGTGGCTTTCTGGTTCATCACGCTGGCGATTACGAGCAACATACTGCTGCCGATTGGCGCGTTGCTGGCGGAACGCTGGCTGTACTTGCCCTCCGCGGCCGCTTCGCTTGGGATCGCCACAGGAGTGTTTTGGTGCGCCCGCAAAGGCGGCGTCCTCCGCGTGGTTGCTCCGGCAGGGGTATTCGTCCTGCTTGTGTTCTATGTGGTTGCAACCGTCCAACGGAACCGCGATTGGCGGAACAATGTTACGTTGTTTGAGAGTTTGGTCGCTGTCGCGCCAAACAATCCTTCAGGCTACATGATGCTGGGTCACGAACTGATGGAGGCCGACCCACAGCGGGCGCGGGTGCTGCAGGAAGCGGCGTTGCGGCTCGATCCTGAGTTTTTATCGCCGCAGGGGAGCCTGGCCGAACTTGATCTGCGCGAAGGTCGGGCGGCGGCGGCCTGCGAACGTTTCGCACATTTATTGGCGCAGGAGCCGAAAAATCTTCCGATCCCGACCGGCGAATGGGCCGATTGGCACGCCTTATACGCTAAAGCGCTCGCGCTGACCGGCGACCTGCCGGCGGCGTTGGAACAGTCCAAGATTGCGTTGCGCCAGTCGCCGGAGTCGGAAATCGTCTTGTTCGAGACCAGCCAGGTGTTTTTGCAAGCCGGCCACATTGAAGCCGCGCTGGATGGATTTCGACGGCTGACGGTTCACGACCGTGATCACGTTCGCGCCTACGGAAATTTGGCGACGGTGCTCATAGACTTAGGGCGCTACGCCGAGGCTGAGGAGGTACTGTTGCAAGGCTTGCGGCTGGCCCCGAACGCCCCGCCCTTGGAAGAGCGTCTCGCCTTTGTACGCCGGCAACGCGCCGTTTCCAGCCCAACGCCGTCGTCAACGTCTCTGGGTGCATTACCGTGAACGTCGCCGACACGCCGCGCCGACTTGGGTTCGCTGTCGCCCTCCTGACGGCGCTGGTGTACGCCAACACGCTGGTGAATGGGTTCACTTTTGACGACATCAGCATTGTTCAGACCAACCCGTACATCACCGACTGGCGGCGCATCCCTTGGCTGTTTACCAAGGGCTACTGGAGCCACAAAACCGGCGGCGGCGGCAACTACCGCCCCCTGAGCCTTGTGACCTTCACGCTGGAATACGCGGCGTGGGGATTGTGGGCAGCTGGGTATCATCTCACCAACACCCTCCTCCACACGGCGAACGTCATCTTGTTGTTTCACTTGCTGCGCTGTTACCGGGCGACCCCCGGTGTCGCAGGCGTCACAGCGCTCGTCTTCGCCGTTCACCCTATCCATACCGAAGCGGTCGCCAATGTTGTCGGACGCAGCGAACTTTTGGGCCTGACCTTTGGCGGGCTGATGTGGTGGGCCTGGATCAAGTCGCGGCGGGTCAAACAGACCTTCGTCTGGCGAGCGGCTGCCGCAGCAGCCTACTTGGCGGCGCTGCTCTCGAAGGAAAACATGGTTGTTTTGCCGGCCGCCCTGTGGCTTGCGGAAGCCATTCGCACACGACGACAGCGTCAAAGGTATGGAGACCGGGCGGCGCAGTACCGTCATCTGTGGCGGCTGACCGCGCCGTTCTGGGTGTTTGCGGCGGCGCTGGCGCCGTACTTTTGGTTGCGTGCGTCGGCCGGTGAAGGCGTTGCGCAGACTTCGGGTGTTGGGATTGTCCCGCTTGCCGGCTACACCGTCGGACAGCGCGCTCTCATCATGCTTGAGGTCGGGCTTGTTTGGTATCGCCTGCTCTTTATCGGGTACCCGTTACGCCCGTGGTATGACGAAACAAACATCTCCGTCACATTGGATTGGAATCAGCCCAAAATGTTAGGGCTGCTCATAACCGGCGGTCTCATCGTCGCCGCTTGGCTTTGTCGGCGACGTGCTCCGCTGGTCGCCTTTGCCGTCGGTTTCTGGTTCATCACCTTGACCGTCGTCAGCAATGTTCCAATCCCGCTCGGAGCGCTCATCGGCGAGCGGTGGCTTTATGTCCCATCCGTAGGGTACGCCGTTGCCGTGGGCTACGGGGTTTGGTTGCTTTGGAAGCAGACGCCCCGGCTGGAGGCAGCCTGCCTCAGAGCAGGTCGGCGTCTACGGGCGGAGGTTGTGCGGCTGTGTTTGGGCGTCTGCTTGGTCGCCGTGGTTGGGAGTTATACCTATCGCACGGTTCAACGGAATCTCGACTGGCGGGACAACTACACCCTGTTCAGCCGGTTCATTGAGACTGACCCACGGCATCCGCTTGGCTACGTCAACGTCGGCGATGCGATCGTGCGCTCCCAGCCGGCGCAGGCGCGGGTGTTTTACGAGAAGGCGCTCCAGCTTGAGCCACGCTCCATTTCAGCGAACATCATGCTGACGACGCTCGACATTGACGCTGGGGCGTTTGCGACGGCTCAGGAACGTCTGGCGCGCATGCTGACCAAAGAGCCGCCCGGTCTGCCCCTGCCGTCCAATGAGTGGGGCTTGATTCATGCCCTCTATGCCCAAGCTCTGGCGGGGCTAGGCGAAACAGAACAAGCTCGCCGAGAAGCGCAAACGGCGCTGCGTTATGCGCCGGACGCCCCACAATCGCTGCTGGCAACCGGGGAGGCTTTGGTTATGGCCGGAGAGCGCGCCGCGGCTATTGAAGTGTACCGCCGGCTGACCACGTTGTTGCCGAAGGCCGGCAGGCCGCGTGCGCGGCTTGGCGTCTTGCTGCTTGAGGCCGGGGACGCCACCGCCGCCGAACGGGAGTTGACCATCGCCGCTCAGCTGTTGCCCGATTCACCGTTGGTCAAAAATTGGTTGGAGAAGGCACGGCACCAAGCCGCCGCACGACCTTAGTCATCGGCCTGCAAAAAACGAAAGCCCCGAAAAAGCATTTTCGGGGCTTTAGATGTGGATGCGGGGACGGGATTTGAACCCGTGACCTTTGGGTTATGAGCCCAACGAGCTACCGGACTGCTCCACCCCGCGATAAGCAACCGCCTGCGTACGACCCAGTTGTTGTCGTACGACCAAGGCAGTCCCAACTTATACCGGAGGAATGGCGGTGTTTGTCAAGTCATGGGCGCAGGTTTTGCCACGCAGCCAGAGCTTGCGCAATGGCCGCCGCTGCCTGATCCGGCGTCCTGTCACCAACCGGCAGGTGAATGTCGGCGTGCGCGTAGTCCGCCCGACGTCTCCAGTAACGCCACTCTGCGTCGGCTTGAGAGGTCCACAATGGACGGCCGCCGTCCCGCATGATACGGGCCGCTAGGACCTCAAAGGGCACATCCAGCCAAACACTGCACCCATTCCGACGGACACAGTCGCGGTTCGCCTCTACTGTAAAGGTGCCGCCGCCAAGCGCAACAACCTTCCATGGCGTCGGGTCATTCGCCAACGCTGCACAGAGTTGAACGAGCGCCGCCTGCTCACGCCGCCGAAAACCAGCTTCCCCTTCCAAACGGAATAGGTCGGGAATCGTCCGGCCCGCCGCGCGCTCGATATACTCGTCAAGGTCAACAAAACTCCCCTGCAACAGCGTCGCCAGCCGTCGCCCAACGGTGGTTTTGCCGCAGCCCATGAAACCGACGAGAAAAACGACGCCGCCAGACGGAACAGCGTCCAATCCCAGCCCTAGCGCCGTACCCATCCTGGCAGCGGATGTCATTTGGGACAGGCTTTGTTCCATGAGCGTCGCGCCGGATTTGGACGACAAAACTTCAAGGAAATCTTGTCGCTAGCTACAGTCAAAAGTAACATCCCCGCCGAGGTCATTGGCAAGGCATGTCCGCTTTCCAACGCTGCGGTCGTGACAAGGTTCCCCAAAACATCGCCATAGGTCTTTGGGTTCGATTCGTTTCCGCACGGCGCGACTTCGTTCGTCAGCCGGCGCAAGGTTGTCTGCAGTAAGCGTCATGGGCGTCAGCAACACCGTATCCAACCTGCTTGTGGTGTCTTTGACGGGAGCGGGACAAGGTCGGTCGTTCGTGTTTGATAAGGAAGCCGTCACCATCGGTGCCGGAGCAGAGTGCGACGTTGTACTTGATCCGCCGGGGACAACGGCGCCGGGCGCTGTCGCCGCCATCCGCCGCCGCGCTGAGCGACTGGAACTGTTTGTCCACGACGCCGATCACTACTCTTTCCGCATCAACGACGAGCTTCACACACCCGCTGACGGGACGCCAATTCTCTTGACCAACGGTGATGTTATCGCCGTTGAGCCGCGTGATACAGCGGCCGGTGGGCTGGCTAAAGTGGTCGTACAGGTGGTCGCCAAACCGCAGGCTGTCTTGGAAACGACCAAACCGATGCCCCCCACGGGCGTTATGCACTTCCCGGAAGTAGATGCAGGCGGGCAGCTTCACCCACGCACGGCGACGCGCTTCCTCAGAGAACTCGTCTTTGCCTTGTACGCGGAAATGCCAGCTTGGGTGCGCGCTGTAGCGTTGCTGCTGACGGTGCTCATCCCGGTCGCCGTCATGTCCGCAACGGTGATTGTGTTTATCTTTTTGTGGAACTACGCCAAGTTGACTGAAGACTTGCGGATGAAAAACCGTAGTTCGGGCATCCAGATTGATGAGCTTTTAGACGAAAACGAGAAACTCAAAAACCGAATCAAGGACTACGAAGAGGCCATCAACTTTGCGCCTAGAATCGCCGCCGCCTACCGTGGCGGTGTGTGCCTCATTATCGGCTCATACAGCTACCGCGACGCCCAGCAACGCCCGTTGCGCTATCTCGACCACAGTTTTGACGACAGCCGGGCGCTTTCGGCCGACGGCAAACTCAACGTGAGTTTTGAAGGAACGGGCAATGAGTTTTTTGAGGAATTCAGCGGAACCGGCTTTGCAGTCGCCGAGGGGCTAGTTCTCACGAATCGGCACATTGCCCAACCGTGGTGGACCGACCCAGCCGACAAGCTCATCACCCAACTGGGTGGAAAGCCTTACATCAAGGAAATTCAAGCTTACTTCCCCGATCACAAGACGCCGTTTACACTCAAGCCCATCGGCTTTTCTCAGGAAAGCGACGTAGCGGTGTGCACCTTCACCCCCGGCGACGCCAAAATCCCCCTCTTGCCAATTGAAGGGGTCGGCGAGGACGAAGCGAAGCCTTTACCGGATATCACCGGACAGGCGATTTTGCTCATGGGCTTCCCCAATGGCGTCGAGGTTTTGGTGGCGCAACTGACGGACGGCCGGCTCAAACGCGACCTCGAACGTCGTTTGAAAGTTTCTGAAAAAGCTATTCTGCTAGCCCAGCGCGGCGAACTTGTCCCGCTTGTGACGCAGGGCCATGTCACACGGCTGGTCGCTGGGCGGATTGTTCATGACGCCGCGACACAGGAAGGTGGGTCAGGTAGCCCCATTTTCAACAGCGCTGGAAAGGTCATCGGCATCAATGCACAGGTGACGGTAGATGAAGGCGGTGGGCAAGTGCCGGGCAACAACCTCGCCGTACCAATTCGCGCCGCTCTCAAACTCCTCCGTGAAATCGGCAAACCGCTTGGCTGATCCGTTGCCGGTGTATGACGTTCGCGCCCTGTTGTTTGATCTGGACGGCACACTCGTGGACTCACGACGGGACTTGGCGACGGCGCTTGACCTAACGCTCTCGGAGCTTGGGTTGCCGTCGCTCGGCGTCGAAGTCGTGACGCGCTTTGTCGGCGACGGCGCACGGCGGCTGGTGGAGCGCGGGCTGACTGCCGCCTGCCCAGACAAGTTTTTCTCAGAGGATTTTGTGACAGAGGCGCTAGAACGCTTCAAGGCACACTACGCTCAGTGTCTGTTGGCGACGACGCAGCCCTACCCAAACGTCGTCGCCGTGCTGGAACATTTCGCCGCCCTTCCCAAAGCCGTTGTCACGAACAAGCCGGTTGCCTTCTCCGAGGCAATTTTGCAAGGTCTAGGGCTGCGTGCCTACTTCGTCGGCGTCATCGGCGGCGATACCCTGCCTGAACGAAAACCGCATCCAGCCCCGGTATTGGCCGGACTTGTAGCCTGCGGCGTCGCCGACCCATCGGCGGCCGTCATGATCGGCGACAGCCCCAACGATATTCGCGCCGGACGCGCCGCCGGAACGCGCACCTGCGGCGTCACCTACGGCTTTCGCGCCGCACACGAACTCGCCGAGGCGGATATCGTCATTGACGACTTATCCCGTCTCAGGGAATCGTTCCGAGCATCTACTACGGGAGGCTTTGCCCCATGACCCGTTATCGCATGCTCGCCGTTGACCTGGACGGCACGCTGCTAGGGCCGGATAGCCAAATCACGCCGCGAACCCGCGCCGCCATGGAGCGCGCCATTCGCGAATACGATGTCGCCGTAGTTGTGGCGACGGGACGGCGCTTTCATTCAGCCCGCCCCATTGCCCAAGCCGCCGGACTCACCACCCCGCTGGTGACACACAACGGCGCGCTGGTCAAAGACATCGCCACGGCGGCCGTTCATTACTACCAACCTCTTGATTTGTCTGTCGCACGGGAGTTGTTGGCGATTGGGAAAGCCTACGGAGCGGACACCATTGCACTGGACGACCCGGAGGGCGACGGTCGCATCCTGACGGACGGTGTGTCAGAGCGGAACACTGCGCTGCGCTACTACCTTGAACTCAACCGCCGTTACGTCCATCAGGTGGACGACTTGCGCACGTCCGTCACCGCGCCCGTCACGCAAGTGATGTTTTGCGGCCCCTGTGCGCCGATGCAGGCGTTGGCGCAAATTCTGGAGCGAGAAATGGCTGCCGAAGCCCGTCTGCTCGTCACCACTTACCCGCACAACGACATGACGATTCTCGATCTGATGCATCCCGAATGCTCCAAGGCGGCCGGCATAGCCCATGTCGCAACGCAACTTGGGATTGCGCCGGAGGAAATTCTGGCGGTGGGCGACAACTACAATGACTTGGATATGCTCCGCTACGCTGGACGCGGCATCCTGATGGGCAACGCCGAACCGGAACTCAAGGCGCTAGGTTTTGAACTCACGGCGTCAAACGCCGAAGACGGCGTAGCGCAGGTCATCGAAACGTACATTTTCGGACAAACACCATCTGACGCCAACGGATGAACAACGATCTTCGCTCTCCTCCACCCATTCGCATCCATATTCCGCCACGGACACTGGTCGCGTTGGCCGGAGCGTCCGGGTCTGGGAAAACCACGTTCGCACGGCGGTGGTTTGCGCCGACTGAAGTGCTTTCCTCCGACGCCTTCCGGTCGCTGATCGCCGATGACGAAAGCGACCAGTCGGCGACTGCAGACGCTTTCGACGCCTTATACTTCATCGCCGCTCGCCGCTTAGCGCGCGGCAAGCTCGTCGTTGTGGACGCCACCCACACGCAGCCGACCGCCCGTGCGCGTCTGCGCGAGTTTGCAGCCGCGCACGGCGTGGGCGTCCTGTTGATTGTTTTTGACCTGCCGCTGGAAACCTGCCTAGCCGGCAACGCCGCCCGTCCGCTGCGGCAGGTCCCACCAGCCGTCGTGGAAAAACAACATGCGGCGCTCCGTCTGGCCCGTCCAAACTTGGCGCATGAGGGCTTCCACTTGATGGTGGTGCTGGAGACGCCGGAGGCCGTCGCATCGGCCGTCGTCCAGCGGGAAGCCGCGGCTGCGTCGCCGGGGGCTGTGATAAGGTGAGCAGTGCATTTCAAAGCATGGAGACGGACTTTATGAAAACAGCCACGTTTCTGAAAACAGCGGCCCTTGCCGGATGCCTTCTGGTCGGCGCATGCAGTGACGCGCCACGACCTGTTTCTTCAAATGCACCGGCCCCGGCCGGCGGCTACGGGACGCCTCCGCAAACGCCGCCGACGCCGACCAGTCAACCGCCGGCCGCCGACGCCAACGCCGCTCCTAAGTACGGCGACCCAGTCACAGATGAAAATTTCGTCAAGTTGCTCAAGCCGGAGACCTTGGCGCTTGTCGAAAAGGTACGCAAGCTCCAGGCGGCTTACGACGCCGCGCCGCAGGACGCGGCTCTCAAGCAGCGACTCGTCGCCGCCAAGGTTGAGTACGGCAATGCGCTGCGCGACTTGGGGCAGGCCGGACCACGCATCTATTATCCGGCTGCCCTGCGCATGTACCGGCAGGCGCTTGCCCTTGACGCCAATCACAAGGAAGCCGCCGAAAAGAAACGAGAAATTGAACTTATCTACCAAAGCATGGGGCGTCCCATTCCTGACTGAACCGATGGAAGGGCGACGTTCCGGCCTCCATGCTGCCCGGCGGGGGCAAACTTGAAGACCGCATATACTGCAGCCGCTGATGTTGATGCGCGTTGCCGCCCTGTCGTGCCTTTGGGTATAGTGCCGCCGACTCAAACAAACCGGCCCGGACAAGCCTTTAGCTGACATTTTGCTCCGCCAAGCCCCGCAAACAACGCAAGGAAGGTGCTTCATGAGTGCAGTTTTGACAAAGCTGAGCGCCGACGCTGAACGAGACGCTGTGGATGCGGCTGAACGGCGCTGGGAGGAAACAACCTTGGCCCAGACGCTGGCGAAGATGCCGGAAAGCCGGTCGGAATTTACGACCGTGTCGCTCCGTCCGGTCAAGCGACTGTACACGCCAAACGATCTTCCCGACTTCAACTACCTCCGTGATCTGGGGTTTCCGGGAGAGTTCCCCTATACACGGGGCATCCATGCGACCGGCTATCGCGGCAAGCTCTGGACAATGCGGCAGTTCGCCGGCTTCGGCTCGCCGGAAGACACCAACCGGCGTTTCAAGTACCTGCTTGAACAGGGGCAAACCGGACTATCGGTGGCTTTTGACCTGCCGACGTTGATGGGCTATGACGCGGACAGTCCGTTTTCCATCGGAGAAGTCGGCAAGTGCGGCGTGTCCGTGTCAAGTCTCGCCGACATGGAGGCGCTGTTTGATGGAATTCCATTGGAACAGGTGACGACTTCGATGACCATCAACGCGCCGGCGTCGGTCATCTTTGCCATGTTCATCGTCACGGCGGAAAAGCAAGGTGCTGACCTGCGCAAGGTCTCCGGCACACTCCAAAACGATATTCTCAAGGAATACATCGCCCAGAAGGAGTGGATTTATCCGCCGCGTCCGGCCATGCGACTGGTGACGGACAGCATTGCGTTCTGCGTTGAGCGGATGCCCAAGTTCAATCCGATTTCGATTTCGGGCTACCATATTCGGGAAGCCGGCGCGACGGCGGCACAGGAATTGGCGTTTACGCTGCGCGACGGTATGGAGTACGTCCAGTTTTGTCTGGACGCCGGACTGAACGTTGACGACTTCGCCCCGCGCCTATCGTTTTTCTTCAACGCCCACAACGACTTCTTTGAAGAAATCGCCAAGTATCGCGCCGCCCGCCGGCTCTGGGCGCGCATCATGCGCGACCGGTTCGGTGCTAAGCAGGAGCGCTCTTGGATGCTCCGGTTTCATGCGCAGACGGCCGGCTGTACTCTGACGGCGCAGCAGCCCTACAACAACGTCGTGCGGGTGGCGATTCAGGCGCTGGCGGCCGTCTTGGGCGGCGCTCAGTCGCTCCACACCAACTCGTTGGATGAAACCCTGGCGCTGCCGTCCGAGCAAGCCGCGACGATCGCTTTGCGGACGCAGCAGATCATCGCTTACGAAACGGGCGTGACGAATACAGTGGATCCGCTGGGCGGGAGCTACTTTGTGGAGAAACTGACCAATGACTTGGAAGCCGAAGCGCTGGACTACATCCGGCGGATTGACGCCATGGGCGGGATGGTAGCAGCGATTGAAGCTGGCTTCCCCCAGAAGGAGATTCAGGAATCGGCATACCAGTACCAAAAGGCGGTGGACAGCCGCGACAAAATCATCGTTGGCGTCAACGGCTTTACGCAGTCGGAGCCGCAGGAAGTGCCGTTGTTGCTGATTGATGAAAGCAGCGAGCGAAAGCAGCGTGAGCGGTTGGCGGCGCTACGCGCCCGGCGCGACAACGCCGCCGTTGAACGCGCGTTGCAAGCATTGGCCGACGGCGCGCGCACCAACGCCAACACCATGCCGCTTATCATCGAGGCGGTACGGGCCTATGCCACTCTTGGCGAAATCTGCGACTGCTTACGACCTGTCTTTGGGGAATATCAGGAACCGGCGTTCTAGCCTCCAGCCTGAAAAGACATAGCTTATGGCACGCATTCTGGTGATTGACGATGAAGCGGATGTGCGGTTGGCGACCGTCATGGCGCTCAAGCATGGCGGACACACGCCGGTGGAGGCCGACAGTGGATTGACGGCGATGCGCCTCCTGCAGCAAGCCGGACCTTTCGACCTGATTGTGTGCGACGTGATGATGCCCGGCATGACCGGGCATGAAGTTTGTCAACTAGTGCGCCTCAATCAGGCGACTAAGCATATTCCGTTTATCTTTTTGAGCGCCAAGCGGGAGGTTGAAGAACGGGTCGAAGGTATGGGTTTGGGGGCCGACGACTATCTTGGAAAACCGTTTGCCCTGGAGGAGCTTCTGATTCGCGTCAACAGCGCCTTGGCGAAACATCAGGCGATGGCGACCGGCAAGGCCACACCAGATCCGTTGCAACAAATCACCTTGGCGCAGTGTATTGACCTTGTCATACGGCACAAACTGAGCGGCAAATTGACGGTCTTGATCAAAGCCGCCGAGGAAAGCAGTGCGCCGCTTTCCGGCGCGATTTTCTTCGAGGGCGGCCACGCGGTTCACGCCAAGCTTGAAGATCGCCTTGGCGAAACCGCCGTACGGGAAATTTTGGCGTCGCCGCTGCTGATGTATTCCTTTGAGGCCTATGAAGTGGCCGATCAGATTACGCTGGCGATGGACATCACGCGGCTCATCAAACGGCAAGGCTAGCTCGCGCCGCCAATTAGCAAGGATTGCCCCGGTAAGGCGGCGGTGACGGCGTCAAAGCGGCGCCCCGCGCCGCCTTCCGCCCATTTTTTCACGGCTCGGGGAAGCTGTTCTATGGAGCGGAATTCTCCTACCGCAGTTCCGCCGAAGGCTACTTCTCAACAAACAGCGTCGGAAGAACCGTCGCCAGTGACGCCTTCGCTGGAGGAGATCGAGCGGGAACTCAACGAACGGCTCAGCAAACTCGGTCTGCCGGCGCTGATACCGACGACGCCCCCAGCGGCCCGCGCGACAACGCCGCTCCGCACTGGCGGCGGCGGGATGACCCAGATCCTTAACCTTAGTGAACTGCGGACGGCTCTGCGCCAGCAAGTTCGCATCGCCGAAATCAAAGACCAAATCGCCGCCATCATTCTGGAATGGCATCGGGAGAAGTTCCGAACTGGCGAAATTAAAATCGCCGACTTTGAGGTGCGCGCCGCCGACATCTTGCTGCCGTACTGCCGGGAGTTCATTCCCAACTTTCCCGCTGCAATGCGTCCAGTAGAGTTGGCGGTAGATCTCAACTTAGAAACCATTCTCCGCACAACACTGCCGCGCGGCCTCGACCGCCCCCTGACGCCGGATGAAATTGACCGGTGCACCGTACAAGTGATTCAGGCGTTGTTGAAACACCCGCTCATCCCACAAACCGCAGCCGACCATGCGGAAGTCAGCCTGCAAACGACGGTGCTCAAGGACAAAAATGGGACGGCGGTGTATTCCCCCTCTGACGCCGCCTACCTTAAGCGCCTTATTGAAGAACAAAAACTGCTTGACCGAGAAGGAGAGGTCGGTTTGCTGGCAATGCTCATTAGCGCGCGCAAGTGGCAAAAAATCACTGACGACGCGCTCTTTGCGGCGGCGGTGGAGTACACGCTAGAAGCCCTAGCCAAGCGTCGTGGAATTCCAAGCATTACGCTGCGGAATCAAGGCCCTGACCACCCCGTAGCCTATATCCTCAGCGAATACGTCCAGCATCATTTGTCTGAGTCGCTGGAAGCTCAGATCAAGTTTATCGAAACCGCTCTGGCTGCAACGGTGCAGATGCTGAAGGAAGAAGGCGCACGGTTCGTGGACGCCGTCCGATACGTGTACGTACCGCTGCTGCGGCAGGTGTTTTTCGATCTCTTTCCCGACGTACTCCATCGCTTCCTGCATGGCTTTGAGCGGGAGTTCTTGAGTTCATCTAGGACACTGCGCAGCAAACTGTTCCTGCTCAAGCGGGTGGGCGATTTCTGCGAACTGGCGTTCTACTGCCACGACGCGATGCGAAAATTCACCACACCGACCGGCGACATCTACGCCGTCGAACGACTGACCGAAGGCACAGCGCACTTTGCGCGGCGCAATGGGCTGCCGCTCGCCGAAGGCATGGATGTCTTCAACCAGCGGAACACGTTGGCTGAACTGCTGGTCAACGCGATCAAGCACCGGCGCTCCATTCCTCTGTCAGTTGGCGACACGGAAGAACTCCGCCGTCAAGCCGAAAGCGTGGCGACCAGCGACCTCCTTAACTGCCTCAACCATTTACGCCGGGTCTTTGACCATGACTACGCCCGCGCACGAGAAAACAGCTACGAGCATTATCTGTACTGGCGAAGCTTGGTTCTAGAGTGGAGTCGCACCTACGTCCGCCTGCTGACCGGACGAACGCCGAACGATGTTGAGCAGTATCATTTGGACGGCATCGCCGCTTGGCATATCGAACAGGAGCTAGCGTTTACTAAAATTCACTTTCCGTCCTTTGTGCAGTCTGACCGAAACGCCGAGCTGGTTGGCGCGGCGACCATGCGCCAACCGCACGAAATTCTGCAGGAGGCGTTTTTACGCTTCTGGCGCGCTTTTCACATCAGCATTCTCACCCGCGCACAGGAGCAGGCTGAATACGAGGAGCGTGTTTTTTCGCCGGAGAAGCATGAACGGCATGCGGCGCGGGTGTCGGTGGACGATCTGGGCAAACGCGCTTTTTTGGCGCGCAGTGATCTGCCGATGGCGACGTATACGTTTGAGCGACTGGCGCAACACGTTACGCCGCAGACGCACGACGCGACGGTCGTGACGCAATCCATCGAGGTCGCCCTCGAACTAGCTGGGCAAGCTTATGTTTACGAAGAAATTGTTGCGGCGCGCGCCTGTTTGCGGCGCATTCAGCGCCGATTGGATGACTTATTGGTATTGAACGAAACGGAGCGCCTTGAATATCGGGCGCGCATCCCGGCAATGCTCCGCGATCTAGACCGGCGTGAGCCCATCCAGCTAGCGTCGTATATTGTCGCGCTGGGTGAACTGGAAACGCTCGACCTGACGGATGAACGAGTGCTGGTCGAATGGCAAACCCTTGAAACCACCATCCAGCGTCTCACACAGATTTCGTCAGTGCTAATTATGGCCCGTTCACGGACGGCGTTGCGTGCGCTGGCGCGGGCCTTTGACGAATGGTATGCAACGCTGCCGGAAGACATTGATCCGGCGGAACGCCGCACTTACGCGCAGCGCCGGCAGGACCTTCAGGAACTAGCGAAGATGTCTTGGCTGACGTGGTGGCTACGCCGTTGGTTCCTGCGACTCATCTGGACGGTGCAATGCGTCGCCTCAGTACCGGATTGGCGACCGCCTGAAACCTACCTGCTGGAGGATTGTTTGGGGCTGGATACGCCGCCGGTGCGCTTACGCGATTTGGAAATGGTGCTGGCGTCCTATCCGCCGACGGAAGTCGCGCGTTTGGCGCGGCAACTCCGGGAAACTTTGACGGAACGCCTTGCGCCGTCCAGCGGCAGCGACTACTACACCAAGGAAGAACGCACTTTGCTTGAAGAGCGGTTACAACGCATCGAGCGGCTGGCCCGCCGCCCACTGTGGAAGGCGGCGGCGACCCGCTGGACTTACACCCTGATTCGTCTGTGTCTTACGCCTTTTCGGCGGGCGACGCCACGGGCTGATGCAAGCCATCCGCAGCAATCATCGTGAGCCATCACCATGACGGAACTCACCGGGAAGTCCTCAATCGCTGGCCTGAACCGCGCCGAACTTGGACGAATGGGGGAACGGCTCGCCGCGCAATTTCTGATGCGGCGCGGTTTACGTATCGCCGCTTACAACGTGCGCCTGCCCATCGGACGCACGCACACCGGCCGACGCATCTACGGTGAGATTGATATGGTAGCGTTTGACGGCCCGACCCTGGTGTTCATTGAGGTCAAAGCCCGTACGTCCGCCAGCGTCGCCACGCCGGAAAGCGCCGTGACGGCCTTCAAACGGTACCGCTTACGCCGCGCCGCCCAACGCTACCGGCGGCTGATCGGGCCGGCGGATGCGCCGTATCGCTTCGATGTCGTCGCCATTCTCTGGGACGCGCCAGCCACAACCCCCACCATTACCCTCTTCAAGGGGTTCTTCTCATGACCGACCCACCGCGTCTGGTCGTTTTGATTTCCGGTCGCGGCTCGAACCTGCGGGCGCTTGTTGAAGCTATTGGGAAAGGACGCCTGCACGCAACGGTGGCCGCCGTCGTCAGCAACCGGGCCGACGCCGCTGGTCTAACCTTTGCGGACGAACAGGGCATTCCAACCCGGATTGTACCGCACACTGGACTGTCGCGCGCCGCTCATTCCGACGCGCTGCGCGAGGCGGTGGTGCCGTTTGCGCCGCACCTAATCTGTTTAGCTGGCTTTATGCGTTTGCTTGCGCCGACGTTTATCCGGGCGTTTCCCAACCGCATTGTAAACATTCACCCGTCGCTGCTCCCTGCCTTTCCGGGACTAGACGCCCAGCGGCGGGCGTTTGACTATGGCGTGAAGGTGTCCGGCTGCACTGTCCATCTCGTGGATGAGGAGCTTGATCATGGCCCTATCGTTATGCAGTCAGCTGTGCCGGTGCTGGACGACGATACGCCGGAAACCTTAGCGGCGCGGATTCTCGCCGCCGAACACAAAACCTACCCGGCGGCTGTCGAGCGCTTACTCTACGAGCCATGGCGCATCGAAGGACGGCGCGTGGTGTTTCAGTCATCCCAGTCGGGGTAATAGTACACTACGCGGCGCGGTGGAATGCGACGGGCGAAGGCCCAGACAAGTATCGCGCCGACCACAAAACCGCCGATGTGCGCCCACCAGGCCGTCCCACCGCCCTGCGCCGTCTCGACGCCAAGCGTGGCCACACCGGACGCGAAGTTCTGGAGAATCCAGACGCCGAGGAAAATCCATGCCGGTACTTCAGCAGTGAAGAAAAACAACAGCACCGGTATCAGCACCAACACCCGTGCATGCGGATAGAGGCAAATGTAGGCACCCAGGACACCGGCAATGGCACCGCTGGCACCAAGACTCGGAATGCGGCTGGTCGGGTCGGACAGGATATGCGCCCCGGAAGCCAAGACGCCGCACAGCAGGTAAAACACAAGGTATTTGACGTGTCCCATGCGATCCTCGACGTTGTCGCCGAAAATCCATAGGTAGAGCATGTTGCCGATGATGTGCATCCAACCGCCGTGCATAAACATAGAGGTAAACAGCGGCACGACAAGATCGGTCAGCTCAATACGACCGTGATTGTATGGGCTGAAGTAGAGAAGGTATTCGTAAGGCTGGACGGCGAACTCATAGAAAAACAGACGCAATTGACGTTCCGTAAGCGCCAGTTCAAACAAAAAGACGACGACGTTGACGACAATCAGGGTGATGTTGACAAACGGAATGCGGCTTGAGGGAATGTCGTCACGAACTGGGATCACAGGTCGTCTCCTTGTGAACCATTTTGCTCACTGAATTAGCGAGCCATGGGCGAAGATACCATCATTGTGGCCGATTTTGCCCGTCCACGGGCTAACTATCCGCATGCGCGACGGGCCGGCGGGTTTCTGTTTGTCTCTGGGCTGTCAGCGCGCCAGGCCGACGACACCATTGCCGGCGTGACTCATACGCCGGACGGACAGGTCGTGCGTGACATTGCGGCGCAAGCAGAAGCCGTTCTCGAGAACCTGCGAACCGTCCTACGCGCCGCCGGCGCCGAGCTTGACCACCTTGTGGATGTGACGGTGTTCCTGACGGATATGGCCGACTACGCAGCCTTCAATGCCGTCTATGACCGCTATTTCACCGCCGCGAGCGGCCCGACACGCACAACGGTGGCGGTTCGTGAACTACCACATCCTGACTTACTCATTGAAATCAAAGCTATTGCCGTCGCCCCAGCGTAAGTTGTACCGCCTGTCCAGCGTGCAGGCGGCTTGATCTCCAGTTGTCTTCGCGGGCCAGTGAAGCTTGGGCACTCCAAAATGCCTTACGGCAGCGGACGAAACGAGTACGCCAACCGATCCGTCTGGTAGCGCAGGGTGTCGTGGAAGCGTGTCTCGCCCTCGAAGCGTAGCACCCAGACCGTTCGCTCGTCGGTTTGTAGAAAGTAATAGCGGCCAGTCATCGGCTTGCCGACGCGGCGAAACGTAAACGTCAGCAGCGTACCGCGCGCCACGGCCGTCGAAAAACGTTCGCGCTTTTTCAACTGGAAGTCGGGACGGAACTGAAGTGAAGTCTCAGCCTCGCGGTCGGCCATACAACGCGGCGGATCATCATCGCACTCGGCCGGGATCGCTTCCCGGCGCACCTTGAGCAATGACTGGCTGCGATCACGGTAAATGATTTCCAGAATGCGCCGACCGTCGTTCTCAATGGCGTTTTCCGTGCGCCAACCAGGCGGCAGTTCCAGTTCAAAACCGGCTTCGGGATCGGCGAACTTGCGCACCTCACCGCTTCGCTCAGTGGTAGGCGTTGACGACGGGAGGGGAATATCCTGCGCCGCCGCCGCAACCAAGCCCCCCAACGTCAACCACCACAGCCCAAGCCATTGTGTCCGTTGTCCCATCGTCACGCCTCTATCCACTGCCAAGACCCCAGACAACTAACCTTTCTTGCGGTCTAGTTCGGCAAGCGCCTGAAGCACCTGCGCTTCGTGACCCTCAACTTTGACCTTGGGAAAAATGCGCGCAATGCGCCCCTGCTCGTCAATGATAAAGGTCGTGCGGACAACGCCGAAGTAGGTTTTCCCGTAGTTCTTCTTCGCCTGCCACACACCGTACTGCTCGGCAACGACATGATCGGGATCGGACAGCAACGGGAACGCTAAACCAAACTTAGCGGCGAACTTCGCATGGGAAGGCACGTCGTCGGGGCTAATCCCGATGACCTGTGCGCCAAGCGCCGTTAACTTGTCCAAGACACTGTTGAAGGCACACGCTTCCTTGGTGCAGCCCGGCGTGTTGTCGCGCGGGTAAAAGTACAGGACGACGCGCCGCCCGGCGAAGTCAGACAGCCTGACGAGATTGCCGGCGGCGTCCTGAAGGGCGAAATCCGGAGCCGGGTCGCCAACGGACAACGGAGCATTTTGCACAGCCATATCAAACTCGCCGCTAAGTCCGTCCGTTGTGAGTTGCGCCGTTGTAGTGCGCCGTTTGCACCACCGCCGCCGTCGCATTGGCGGCGATCTGGTGACTGACGTTGTTCAAGAAGGCGTCCCGCGCTGCGCGAATCGCATTGTAAATGGCGCGGCCGGTTGAACGCCCATGGGCAATAACGATGGGGTGCGGTACGCCCAATAGAAGAGCGCCGCCGTATTCGGCGTAATCAAACTTGGCACGCACCCGCCGCAGCTCGGCGAGCGTGGCGGCGTTCGGCGGCGGCGTCACCTCGTCCCAAACCCGTCCCAATAGCGCCAGCAAGGCGGCGGCCAGTCCTTCGCTCGTTTTGAGGACGACATTGCCGGTAAAGCCGTCGCAGACCACTACATCCGCAACGCCGGCGTAGAGGTCTTTCCCCTCTACATTACCGATAAAGTCAAACATTCGGTGCGGCGCGTGCCGGCGCAGCAACCCATGCGCCTCGCGTGTTAGGGCATTCCCCTTGCCGCTTTCCTCGCCAATGGAGAGCAATCCAACCTGCGGTCGCGCCACTCCCATCACCCGCGCGGCGTACGCCGCTCCCATTACGGCAAACTGATCCAGCATCACAGGGCGGCAGTCCGCGTTAGCGCCGATGTCCAGCAGCAGCGTTCCTCGTCCGCTCAGCGTTGGAAGCACCGTCGCCAGAGCCGGCCGGATCACGCTTGGCAGCGTCCCCAGCCGCAGGGTCGCCGCTGCGACGACGGCGCCAGTATTGCCAGCGCTCACAAAACCGACGGCTGTCCCCTGCTTGAGAGCTTCAATCCCAATACGCACGGACGAATCACGCTTGGCGCGAACGGCGTCAACAGCGGCGTCATCCATCGTCACAACGTCGCTGGCAGGAAGGATGGCAATTGGTTCGTTTGTCCATCCGGCGTCCCGCAGCGCCGGTTGCAGTCGGTGGGGCGGCCCAACCAGCAAAATCTCGACCCCAAGTTCACGGGCAGCCGACAGCGCTCCTTCAATTTCCGGCCTGGGAGCGCGGTCGCTACCCATGGCGTCAAGCGCAATGTGCAGCATAGTCGTCTTGCCAAAACAGCGGACGAGAACGCATCAGCGGCACCGTCGGCCGGTCCGGCCGAGCGGTGCGGTTTCGCTTGTCATTCTTCCTCTTTCCGACGAACTTGGATGACCTGACGGCCGCGATAGAAGCCACACTCGCCGCAGACACGGTGCGGCAAGCGCGGCGCCCCACAGTTTGGGCAACGCACCAAGGTGGGGTAAGGAAGCGCGTCATGAGCGCGACGCTTCCCACGCCGTGATGAAGAGTGGCGTCGTTTTGGGTTCGGCATGCGTACTCACCGCCTTTCAAAAACACCTGCCTCAAAACTCAACGGAAAATGCAAAAGCGCGAGATTATAGAGTTCGTTAAATGTTTGTCAATGCAATGATAGCCTCGTGTGAGGCTCTTTCAGCACTTATCGGCGCTTGAAGCGGCTAAACCTGCGTCTGAAACGGCGGAAAAGCAAAAGGGGGTTGCGTCCTGCCGCCGTCGCCGCCATGGGGTAGATTGAGTCGCGTTTCACACAGCCGTGTTAGCGTCCGTCGGATGGCGGCGTCGCGGCGTCCAAAGTTTGGGCAAGCCAGCACTACTAAGCGCCACAGTTGGCGATGCCGTAACAGCAAAGTCTCAATCTCAGGATGCCGCAATGACGACAACCGCGCCGACTGCGTTTCCGACAACTGTACCGTCACATCGGCTTCTTTGAGTGACATGTCTGGCGATGGGCAATAGACAATTACGCTGCCTTGGGGCATTCCTACCGCCTCACACAACTCCGTCTCCAGCTGGGCGCGTGCGCCGTCGGCATTTTCATAAAATCGGCGCTTGAGGTCAGCCAGCTCCTCCTCCCGGATTCCGTCACGGGTTGTCCAGAAAATCGGTTTGTACAGTCGGCGACACTCAATGTCCGCCAGCAGTCGTCGCACCTCCGGTAGATCGGCGGTTTGCTGACGCAGAACGTAGAGAAAAACGTCATCCCGCAAGTGGAAAAGGTCGGCGTAGCGAAACCTGCCGGCGGCGATAGCCATTTCGAGCGCCTTTGACAGCATCGCCCCGGCCGCGATCTTGGCGTGATGGAAATACACTCGCTCGGTCAGGAGGTAGCGCATCCGCAACACCTGAACCACTTCCGATAGGGCGTCGTGGCGAAATCGTCCATGGCGCTGGAGGTCAAGCGCCAGCCGCCCACCCAGACGTGTAAAGAGCGTGAACAGGCGGTCGTCGTAGTCCACTGTTAGCCCACAAAAACGCGCATCACGCCGCAGATAGTCTAGTAAGTCAGCGCAAATCGTACCGGCGAAGATGTCGTGAAGAAAATCGTCGTCCGGCGTCCGGGCGACGCCGTCGGTTAGATGAGCGCGCACTGTCGCCAGCAACCCCTGTCGTTCAAGCTCCCAGCCCAGATCATCGTCCAGTATGGCGTCGAGCCGCGCCGCATCTGCGTCATGGCGTGGCGCAATGCGGCGTTCGTCTTCAAAGGTGTGTCCAAAAGGAACGTGGGTGATGTCGTGTAGCAGCGCCATCGCACGGATGCGGCGGCGCTCATCTTCCGTGAAGCGGTAGACGCCCTTCTGCTCAAGGCTGTCAATGATTCTTCCAGCCAAGTGGCATGCGCCTAAGGAGTGCTCGAAGCGGGTGTGCACCGCCGACGGATACACCAAGGAACTAAGGCCAAGCTGCTTGATGCCGCGCAAGCGTTGCATGGCGCGTGTGTCCAGCAAACGCACTTCATCGGCTGAAAACGCCATGTCACCATGGACGGCGTCGCGGATAGTTTTCCCCCACCGGGTGGCGCGTCCGGAAACTAACGCCGGATGATGTTTTGGCCGGTGGGAGGTGAAGTTTTTGACAGGCCTCGACAAGGGTGTTAACTTTCGCTCACTTTCTGTTTCGAATTCAAAGCCCATACAGGCTCCGCCGCGTAAGAAGGAGAACGGCCAATGCGTCGTAAAGTCCTGCTGGCAGACGACAGTTTGAGCATCCAGAAGATGTTCGGGCTGTACCTTGAAAAGTGCGAGATTGACGTCGTCGCTCTAAGCAACGGGGAAACGGCGGTCTCGAAACTGCCCGCCATCCAACCGGACTTGATTCTGGCCGATGTCTTCATGCCTGGCCGCACCGGCTACGAGGTGTGCGAATACGTCAAGCAACATCCAGACTTCAAGCATATTCCGGTTCTCCTCCTAACAGGCAAATTTGAGCCGTACGACGAAAAGGAAGCTAAGCGCGTCAAGGCTGACGGACATATTGTCAAACCAATTGCGGAGCAGGAGTTTGTCGCGCTCATTCGGAAAATGCTGGAACGGGCTGCGCCAAAGCCGGCCTCGCCGCCAACCACCGCGCCGTCAGTTGCTCAGACACAAGTGCTTGGCTCGTTTGCTCCACCGCCTGTTACTCCTGTCGCGAAGGAGCCGTCCGCGCTTGGCAACCAACCGCCGAGCTTTCACTTTGTCGGCTTGGATCCGAAAGCCGATGTTCCACCGCCAACGATTAAGGTTACACCTTCAATGATAGACGACGGGCGGCTTCCTGACTTGGAACCGCTCCTGCCGCTTGATCCAGCGCCGTCGCCGCCACCCTCTCAGGACACAGGGGACTTTATTCTTGACCTGCCGCCGCCGGAACAAGCGCCACCCGTGTTGACCTATCCGGAGCCGCCCAAGACGCTTTCTACGCCGATCGCTCGTCCGACATTTCCACCGATGCCGCCGCCGGACTTTGGTGTGACCACCACGAAGCTCGATCCGGCGGAACTCCCCGAACTGTTGGCAGCCGCCCCGACTCCAGTAACCACTTCAAGCGCGCTTGAGACAGAGTCGCCGCTGGAACTGGATGAGGCCCCAACGTTTGCGCCATCGTCTACACCAGATGTCCTGGTTACGCCGGCGACAGAGGTTCAGACGGAAATCCTTACGCAAGAGGTTAGCGCGGTTGTTTCCTCTGAACCGGCTGAGACGCCTGTTTCCGCCGCAGCAGCGCCGCTGGAAGAAGCCCCGGTCTTTATTGTTGACGCAGGGACAAGCGAGTCGTCGCCAGTTGCTGCGGAAGTTTCAGCGCCCACTTTTGTTGTCACCCCGCCAGCACAGGTTACGCCTCCGTGGACAAGTCCGCTTGACCAACCTCCTTTGGCAACGGCGTTGGAGACCAAGGACGAAACCACCTCCTTGCCTCCAGCCACAACATCGCTAACGACCGTTCAAACAAGCGATCTTTTGAGTGAGCCAATCCCGCCGCCTGACTTTCTGGTTGGGATGGTCTCGCCTCCAACAGCGGCTGAGCCGCCAGCGGCGGAAGTCGCCCCGGCGCCCAGCCCCCATGACGCTGCGCCAGCCGGTGCGCCGGTGATGGAGCCGGTGACGGAGCTAGCTGCACCACCGTCGCCGCCAGCCTTTGAGATTGCAGTGCAGGAAGAGTCCTCAATAGCGGACACTGATCTACTCCCGGACGAACTGCTTGCCATCCGCAAACAACAGCAGGCAGAGGCTCGTGTTGAACCTGCCGTTGAGTCTGCGCCGACGCCGGCGGCGGAAGCGCCGTCCTTGGTCTTTGAGGTTGCTGAAACACCCACCGAAACAGCCAGCGTGGCGGCGATGGAAGTCGCTGAAACCAGCGCTCCTTCACTTGAAACGTCGGTTGAGCCAGCGCTGCCGCCGCCAACGCCGGTTGTAGAAGCCCCATCTTTCACCTCTGCAGTTGACACTCCCCAGGCTGAGACGGCTGTGGCAGCCGCTATGGAAGCGGGGGAGGCCGATGTTTCGGCCGTTGCGCCGAAGCCGGTGATGGCCGTTACCACGCCAACGACGCTGCAAGAAAGCGCTTCGACGCCGGCATTCGCGCCGACGTTTACGCCGGCTGCGCTGGAAATCGCGCCCTTTGCACCGGCGTCACCGGTGGATTCCCCGTCGGTTGAAGCTGTGGAAGCTACGCCGGCGGCGGTTTCGCCGATCGGGCCAATGACGCTGGTGGATGAGTCAGTTCGTTTTGCAGATGGGCCGGCGACCCTCGTTGACGAATCAATATCAGTTACTGAGGTTTCGGCTGCCGTCGCGCCTACTCCCTCCGTCCTACCGGCTCATGTTGAGGAGCCGCTGGCGGCCGAGACGGCGCAACTTGCTACAACGGAGGCTTTGCCGGTTGCGCCCGTTGAAGCTATGCCGCCAGCCGCCGTTGATTGGTCATCCTTTACACTGCCGCCAGCCGTTGTGGACGACATCGTACGGAGGGTAGTCGCTGAAATTTCAGATCGGGTTGTCCGCGAAATTGCTTGGGAAGTGGTTCCTGATCTGGCTGAACTGCTCATCAAGAAACATCTGGCGCAGGGCAACGGTCAGAGGACGGACGCCTAACGCTACCCGGGCTTGCGCCCCCTTTCAGGAGACGAGGTGACGCCAACCGCCGCCCTTGCTGCGCTTGAAGCCCAACACAGCCTGGGGTTGTACCTCCCACGCGGTATTACCCTTGTTCGTGGTGCCGGTGCATATGTCTGGGACGCCGAAGGCCGGCGCTACCTCGACTGCACCGCTGCGTATGGCGTGGCAAGTCTCGGTCACTGCCATCCGGCTGTCGTGGAGGCAATCAGTCAGCAGGCGGCGACACTCATCGCCTGTTCCGGCTCGTTTGGGAATGACCAGCGCGCGCAGCTCTACGCTGAGCTGACAGCGGTGATGCCGGTGGGCTTGACGCGACTGTTTTTCTGCAACTCCGGGGCCGAGGCCAATGAAGCGGCGCTCAAGTTTGCGCGTTTGACGACAGGCCGCCATGGCGTTGTGGCGGCAATCCGGGGCTTTCACGGCCGGACGGCTGGAGCGCTGACGGCGACGTGGGAGCCAAAATACCGCGAGCCGTTTGAGCCGCTGTTGCCGGGATTTAAGTACGTTCCCTACAACGATGTCGCGGCGCTGGAGCGCGCCGTGACGGATGAGATTGGGGCGGTCATTCTTGAAGTCATCCAAGGCGAGGGCGGTGTCCGGCCCGGAACAGTTGAATTCCTTCAGACGGCTCAGCATCTCTGCCGGGAGCGTGGCGCGTTACTGATTGTAGACGAGGTGCAATCAGGCTTTGGACGAACGGGTGCATTCTTCGCCTGTGAAGCCGTTGGCGTACAGCCGGACATCCTAACAATGGCCAAAGGAATTGCGAGCGGCTTTCCAATGGGGGCCGTGGCGGTGGGCGAGCGGGTGGCGCAGCCGGCGACCGGCCAGCATGGCACAACCTTCGGCGGTGGGCCGCTGGCTTGCGCCGCCGCCCGTGCAACATTGCACGTTCTCAGGGAAACAAACCTTCCGGCGCAGGTTGCGCGCCGCAGTGCTGTGCTTTTTGAGCGACTGCGCGCCATACCAAGCCGCCGGATTCGAGATGTACGCGGACGCGGCTTCATGATTGGGATTGAGCTGACTGAACCGGCGGCGACCTACATCGCAGCCGCTCAGGCACGAGGGTTACTGGTTCTCAACGCCGGCCCAAGTGTTATTCGGCTGCTCCCGCCCCTCATTCTGGATGAGGAAGATATTGCCTATGCCGTCGCTGTTTTGACAGAGGTTCTCACCGCGCCATAGGGTCAGCTGGACGCCAAGTTGGGTCGCGTACTTGCCGAGTGGACTAAACCCTGTTGGCGATGGCATAGGGCAGCTTGCCCTCAACCGTTATTCCATAGGTCGCAAGAGCAAGCGTAGGAAATAAGGCGCGCCGATGATCGCTGTGACAATGCCTAGCCGAATTTCTTCGGGACGATTAACAGTTCTGGCCAGCAAGTCTGCACCCACTAGAAACGCCGCTCCAACAAGCGCGCAGGCCGGTGTCAGAATTCGATGACGCGGCCCGACTACGAAGCGGACAGCGTGTGGGACCATGAGGCCGACAAAGCCGATGATCCCGCCAACCGCGACCGCTGCGCCGGTCAGTAAAGCCGCCGCGGTAAGCACTATCCAAGTCGTCCGACGGACTTCGACGCCCAAGGCGCGGGCGTCTTCAACACCTAATGACATCACATCCAGTTCCGGCGCATAAGCAAGCGCCACACCAAAACCGACCAAAACACACGGCAGCAACAGCCGAACATGCAGCCACGTCCGGCTGTCGAAGCCGCCCATTAGCCAGAATGAAATCTCCTGCGCGACCTCCCACCGCTTCCACGCCAGCGAAACGACTAGCGCCGTCAGTGCGCCGCATAGTGACCCAATCGCAACGCCGGCCAGCAACAGCGTCGTCATAGGCGCTCGTCCAGCACGGGCTGTCAGCGCGTAAACGGTCACTAACGCTACGGCGCTCCCTCCAAACGAAAACGCCGGAATATAAACAGGTGAAACCGCCGACAGACCAGCGGCGATGGCGACAACCGCCCCTAGCGCTCCGCCTGCGCTCGTTCCAACAATATCCGGCGACGCCAGTGGGTTGCGAAACAAGCCCTGCATCTGGACACCCGCCGTCGCTAACGCCGCCCCAACCAACGCAGCGACCAGCACCCGCGGCAAACGCATTGCCCAGACAATTGCTTCGTCGGTCGGCGACAAACCGTCAGCTCTCAACCAAGGCAATAATTTCGAGACAAGGACGGCAACGACAGTCGCCGGCGGCACGGTCACACTGCCGATAGCTACGCCCAACACTACGGACGCCCCCAATAGACCGATCGCTAACGGAAAAAACAACAGCGGGGAGACCGTACGGCGTACGCCCATACAGCGCCCACCTCTAACGGAAACAGCGCGTTAGCCAGTCAAGCAGCCCAATGAGCAGCGCCGTGTACAGCAGGGTCACTGCATACACCACTCGCCACCGGCGACAGTCAGCCTCTTCGGACATCGCAAAGCTTTTTTCAAGTCGTCGCAGGCGGTAATGAGCCACCTACGGTCGTTTGGACGCAACATCTCCCGGAGCGCGTCAGGGCCACCACGCCCCCTACAGGGCCGCCGCGCCGCTGATGACTTCGATAATCTCGTTTGTAATCGCCGCCTGCCGAATGCGGTTCATCGTCAAGGTCAAATGAGCGATGACTTCACCGGCGTTGCGGCTGGCGGAATCCATCGCCGCCATGCGTGCGCCATGCTCCGAGGCTACTGACTCTAGCAAGGCCTGAAAGATGCAGGTTTCGACAAAGCGCGGCAGCAAGCGTCCAAGAATCTCCGCCGGCGGTTGCTCGTAAATGTAGTCTGGCCCGCTCTGGCTTGCGACCGCTTCGTCTCTCGCCGGACGTACAACGGGCAGCAGTTGCTCAATCCGCACAACCTGTGAGAGTGCCGACCGAAACTCAGCATAGACAAGGCAGACGCGATCGGGTCGTACCGCAAGGGTTTCTTCGTCTTCAGCAGCGCCTTCGTAGATATTCAAAATGTCTTGGGCGATTTCAACCGCCAACTCATAGCCGAAGGTCTTCGACGTGACGTTGATGTACTCCTTGCGAATTGGGATGGCGCGCCGGCGGAAAAAATCCCTGCCCTTGCGTCCAATGACCACTAACTCGACGCGCTCGGTAGGATGCTCTGTGATGTACTGTTGTACCGCTCGAATGAGATTCGCGTTGAAGGCCCCGCACAGACCCTTGTCGGCTGTGATCAAGACGAGCAGCGTTCGGTTGCCTGCCCGCTCTTCCATTAGCGGACTGGTGAAGTCGGTCGCCGCCGACAAGTTGCGCAGCACTTCCTGCATTTTTCGCGCGTAGGGTCGCGTCGCCGTCACCCGTTCCTGCGCACGGCGGAGCTTTGAGGCCGAAACAAGTTTGTATGACTTGGTAATCTGGCGCATGTTTTTGACGGCTTTGATGCGCCGTCGAAGACCCTGCAAATTCGGCATGGCAACCTCTCTAACGACGGCGGCTCACGCGCGAACGACAAAGGTTTGTTTGAAAGCATCCGCCGCTGCCTTCATTTTGGCCTTGATGTCGTCGGTGAGCTCTTTTTTTGTGGCGATTTCTTGAAGCAGCGCCGCATGGTTGTTTTTGAGGTAGGCCAGTAACTCCGCCTCAAACCGCCGCACTTCCGACACCGGAATGTCATCCACATAGCCGTTGGTCGCCGCCCAGATGACGAACACCTGTTCCTCCAAGGGCATAGGCGAATACTGCCCCTGCTTGAGAATTTCCGTTAGGCGCTGGCCGCGCGCTAGCAGGCGCTGCGTCGCTTTATCGAGGTCAGAGCTAAACTGGGCAAAGGCCGCCAGTTCGCGGTACTGTGCCAGTTCGAGCCGGAGCATCCCGGCGACCTGCTTCATCGCCTTGGTCTGCGCCGAGCTGCCAACGCGGGACACCGAGTTGCCGACGTTGATGGCCGGACGCACGCCGGCATTGAACAGATCGGTTTCGAGGAAAATCTGCCCGTCGGTAATCGAAATGACGTTCGTAGGGATGTAAGCAGAAATGTCCCCCGCTTGCGTCTCAATAATCGGTAAGGCGGTCAGCGAACCGCCGCCGCGCTTTTCGTTATACTTCGCCGCCCGCTCCAGCAAACGCGAATGCAGGTAAAACACGTCGCCCGGATAGGCTTCGCGCCCTGGCGGCCGCCGCAGCAGAAGCGAGATTTCCCGATACGCGACGGCATGCTTCGACAGGTCATCGTAAATGCACAGGACATGCTTACCACGATCCATGAAGTACTCACCCATCGCCGTCCCAGCGTACGGCGCAAGGTACTGCATGGCGGCCGGGTCGGATGACGAGGCCGACACCACAATGGTGTAACTCATGGCGTCGTACTCTTCGAGCCGCTTGACGAGTTGGGCGATAGAGCCTTTGCGCTGACCAATCGCCACGTAGATACAGATGAGGTCTTTCCCCTTGGAGTTGATGATGGTGTCAATGGCGATGGTCGTCTTACCGGTCTGCCGGTCGCCGATGATGAGTTCGCGCTGACCGCGCCCAATTGGAATCATGGCGTCAATCGCCTTGATGCCAGTCATCATTGGTTCTTTGACCGAGCGCCGCTCGACGATGCCCGGCGCAAGTCGCTCAACCGGGTTGTAGCCGTCGTTGGCGATTGGGCCGCGTCCGTCAATCGGTTCACCCAGCGCGTTGACGACGCGCCCCAGAAAGCCCTCGCCGACGGGGACGGACATAATGCGCTTGGTGCGCTTGACCAAATCGCCCTGCTTGATGGCCTGATACTCGCCAAAGAGCACCGCTCCAACTTTGTCTTCTTCAAGGTTGAGGGCGATGCCTTTGACGTTGTGCGGCAGGTCAAGCAACTCGCCGGCCATGACCTTGTCCAGACCATGGATTTCGGCAATGCCGTCGCCGACTTTAATAACCGTCCCGACCTCGGCGACGGTCACGCCGGTTTGGAAAGTCTCAATTTGCTCACGGATTAGCTGGCTAATTTCATCAGCTCGAATGGCTTCCATGTCATTCCTCAACCTCATCCGGTCGGCTCAGTAGCGCCGGGTCAGTCGCTCTCGAATTTCGGCAAGTTGGGTGCGAATGGAACCGTCGTAGTACGTGCTGCCAACGCACGCGACAACGCCGCCGAGCAACTCCGGCGCTTCCTTGTAGGTCAGTCGAATATCGCCGCCAACCAACTTCCGCAAACGCTCCTCAAGCGCACGTCGCTCTCGCACGCTCAGCGGTTTGGCGCTGGCCACCTCAACGGCAACCACGCCGGAACGCGCGTCCAGCAACGCCTCCAACGCTTTCTGGATATCGCCCAACACGGCCATCCGTTGGTGGCGTAGGACAACCATCAGAAAGTTTGTCGTGGTCGGATGGGGCTTCAGGCGTGCGCAGAGGGCGCGTAGAAATCGCTCCTTTTGGTCGAGCGGAATCGTGGGGTTAGTCAGCGCCTCGGTCAACTCGGCGTGACTCGTCATGAGCTGGTGGAACGTTTTGACCTCTTCAACAACGGTTGGAAAATCCGCGCCGGCGGCGTCGGCCACTGCGCGGGCGTAACGATTGGCGAGTGAAGTCATAGAACGGCGTTTTGTCAGCCTATTACGGTTTCCATCAAGCGCGCTGCTTCTCAAGCTGGGCGGTGTAGGTCGCCACCAGACGCGAGTGGTCATCGGCGGAGAGTTCGCGCCGAAGGAGCGCCTCCGCCAGCTCGACCGCTTTGGAGGCGGCAAAGGCTTGGAGCTCAAGCCGCGCCGCTTGGCTTGCGCCCTCAATCTCCAGCCTGGCGAGACGACGTAGGCGTTCAGCGTCGGCTTCAGCGGCGGCGAGAATGCGGTCGTACTCGGCTTGAGCGTCCTGCTCGGCCTGAGTGCGGATGGCGACCAGCTCCGACTCAAGACGCGCCAGACGCTCTTCCAGCTCGCGCAGCTTGGCCTCAGCCAAAGCTCGCTCCTGGCCGGCGCGGGCAAGAGCATCCCGAATGTTTTGGGCGCGTTTGCGCAACCCTTCCGTCACCGGTTTGGCGAGCAGGAGCGTCAGCAGGCCGGCATAAACGGCGAAATTCAGAAATTTCGCCCACAGCGGAACGCCGGCGGCGACAAACAGCGGCGGAAACGGCATCAAACTCATCGGGACGCTCCAATCCGGCGACCCAAGATGGTTTCGGCAATAGAAGCCGCCAACTGTTCGGCGTCGCGCAAGAGGGCTTCTTTGGCAGCGGCGACCTGAGCGCTGAGCGCTTGCGTCGCGGCTGCTGTCTCAGCGGCGGCGGCCTGCTTGGCTTGTTCGATGATTTCGGTACGCCGCTGCAGGGCGGCGGCCCGACGTTCCGCAATAAGCTGCGCCGCTGCGACTCGGGCGTCACGCAACGCTGCCTCGTACGCCGCTAGACGTTGGTCGTAGTCACCGAGCATTCGGCGGGCACCGCTCGTCAAACGTGTACGCTCCTCCAGCACTGCCAGAACTGGCTTGAAGACCAGAACGTTCAGCAGGTACGCCACGATGAGGAATACGCCAACTGTGACAAACAGCGACCAATCAGGCGTCAGTAAGCTGCTTTCGGCGGCGAGGAAGCGACCTAGCTGTCCACTACTGAAGCCCAATAACGATTCCATCATAAACAACGACGGCGCAGGCCGCGGCAGCCTTACGCGCCTACCGAATGATCTGAAAAGCAAGCTGCGAAGTTACTCGTGGAGGTTGTGACTGTCAACGGAAACTTCGGAGAAACAGCGGACTAACCCCTGAACGCGATAACCTGGCCAGGCTTGGCGTCGCGCGTTCGCTTCACAACAGATTGAGATGGAGGAAAAGTGGGGCGAGTGATGGGATTCGAACCCACGACCTCTTGAGCCACAATCAAGCGCTCTAACCAGCTGAGCTACACCCGCCACGAAGCAGTCGTCAATCATAGTGCGCCCCGTTTGGGCATGCAACTGTGGCGCAGCAGAGCGACGCAACCAATCAGGCTATGTAGCTTCGCCGTCATCCCCCGCCTCGTCTAGACCAAAAACCTTGCCCACTAGAGCCTGCAACCGCTTGCCGGTGGCAACACGAAAGCTACTGGTTCGGCGCGGTGTGGACGGCCGTTTTGCGCTAATCGCTTGGCGACGTTTTTTGAGTTCCTCATGCTCTGGAGCCAGAGCCAGACCACGATCAAGACATTCAATAGCCCGCGACTCTAGCCCAAACTTGAGGTACAGGTCGGCAAGTTCCATCAGCAACTCTGGCACTTCATCCGGGTCGCGGCACAGATCAATCGCCGCGAGGAAAGCCTTTTCCGCTTCCTTGTTTCGGCCCGGCATCCGCAGCAGGACGCGCGCCAGCAACGCCTGGTAATCAGCGTTGTTTGGTTTCTGTTCCACTGCGCGGCGGATGGACTGATACGCCCGCTCTACATCGCCGTTGCCCATGTACTCAACGGTTCGCAGGTAAAGCTCTGAGGCTGGAATTGGCGGCGGCTCCGGCGGGTTACTCTGCGTCGCCTTTGGGTATGCGCCGGTCGGCATACGCGGCGGCATACTGGGCGGGGTCGGCGGTTTAGGCGGCGGCGAGGCTGCCGGAGAAACGGGCGGCGACTCTACTGGTGGTTGCGGCGGCCGCTTCAGGGTCGGCGGTGTTCGGAAACCAGCCTTTGTGGGCGGCGGCACAGCGGGCGGACTCGGCGTTGAAACCGAGCCTGGGGGTCTTGGATACGCTGAGGGCGGTGGCTTGGGCTTACCATCGGACGGCGCGCGAACGGAAGGTGGACTTGGCGGCGTTGGTCGCGCCACTGGATACGCGCCGGTTGGAAAACGGTCGCCGCCCGGTGTTGAACGTGCCATTTGTCCGCCTAGAGCAGCGTCATACTTGCGCCGCTTCTCCTCATCACTCAACACTTCGTAGGCTTGCTGAATGGCGATAAAGACGCGCTCCAGTTCGGCCTTGACTTGAAAGTCAAACGCCGCCAGTTGCGAGTGGCGGTCGGGGTGAAATTTTTTCGCCAGTTCTCGATAGGCTTTCTTGAGTTCTTCCGGCGTGAAGCGACGGTTGATACCCAGCACCTGATAGTGCGTGCCGCCCGACTCAAGCACCCGAATTTTTTCCTCCAGTTCAAAACACAACTCGGCGGCGCGTGCGGCGTCAATCTCGCCGGTCGTCGCCGTAGAGGGCTTGGCGACTGGCTCAATCAGCGCTTCTGGTCGGTCGTCGGCGAACTTGACTATCCCAGACAGGGTCAAGGCGCACAACGCACGCAAAACACGGTCTTCAGGCAAGGGGATAGCCATACAAGCTTCTGCAACGCGCAACGGCGTGTCCAACCGTGATAAGACAAAGGCTTCTTCCGGCGTCAGCGTCACGTCGGACAGATTGACTTGAGAAGGCAGCACTGGCTGAAGCACTCGTTGTGGGTCGCCTAGCCAACGACGGATAAGATTGAGGTCCGGCAAGTTACGGACGCCGTCGAAAATCAGGCTGACCGGCGACAACGCCTGCCCAAATCCATCCACTTTGACGTGCTGCGCCTGAAACTGGTACTCGCCAGTCGTCCAATCAAACAGGGATTGGACTAGGTAGGTGATGTGTCCCACCAGCATCGCTTGTAGGTCGGAGGCCGTCAGATACCCCAACTCCACCAAGCAGACGCCAAGCCGTTTTCCAGGCTTAGTCGCCGCCACCGCCTGAGCCAACTGCTCTGGGGAAATACAACCCAGCGCGCATAAACGCTCGCCAAACCGCTCGGTGACAACTTCGCTGGCGGCGTAAACTACTGCCCCGCTCTCAAAGTACACATGGCGCACCACCGCCGGTTGCCGGAAGGTCAAGATTCCGCTCAATCGCTGTTGGTAGCACGCGCCCAACAGACGTGGAACACAAGTGTCTTCGAGTCGCTTCGCCATTCAAACGACTCCCAAAACGCGAACGTGTGCGGGGTATTGCACCACAACTCGGCAGCAATGGTCATTTGTCCGGGTAGTATTCACCGAAGGCCTAGGTTTGGCAAGTCTGTCGCTTCCCTAAGGACGTTACGCTCAGACGTGACAACCGCCGTAGGTTATGGTTGAATTGCCTTCCGTCGCTTGTGGCGGCGAACTCAACGGGATGTGGCGCAGCCTGGTAGCGCGCACGCTTGGGGTGCGTGAGGTCGCTGGTTCAAATCCAGTCATCCCGACCACGTTTGAACGACCTGCGCGGCGAGACGGTGCTGTGACTGCCTCGCCGTTTTGTTTTCAACCGCTTGAGCGAAATCACTTCGACTGGCCTTGATTTTTGGGAATTGGGCTTTTCGAGCACACTATGCCGCTGATTCTCGTAACGAATGATGACAGCATTTACGCTTCGGGTTTGCGGGCGCTTGTGGAATGCCTTCAACCACTAGGGGAGGTCATGGTCGTTGCTCCGGCTGGTGAACACAGTGGCTGCTCCCGCGCTGTGACACTGGGACGGCCGTTACGTGTCCGCAAGCAGCGTGAGCGGGACGGCTGGTACGCCGTTGAAGGCACGCCGACCGATTGCGTGATCCTTGCCTTACACTGGCTTCTGAAAGGGCGACCGCGCCCGGACCTTGTGGTTTCCGGCATCAATCGCGGCGCCAACCTAGGCGACAGCGTCACGTATTCTGGGACGGTCGCTGGCGCCCTTGAAGGGGCAGTCAACGGCATTCCCAGTTTGGCGTTCTCGCTGGTGTCACACACCGAGTTTGACTACACATACGCCGCCGACTTTGCCCAGCGGTTGACGCGCAGGGTGCTGCGTTCAGGGCTTCCCAAAAACACCCTGCTTAACGTCAACATTCCGCCTGGCCCAATTCGGGGTTATCGCTTCACGCGCACGGGAACCAAGCTCCTCTGCACCAACATTGAAGAACGGATTGACCCGCGTGGCCGGCCCTACTACTGGATTGGGACAGAAACCGACGGACGCGACGAAGCGCCGGATGTGGATTACGCCGCCATCGCTGACGGTCTGGTGGCCATCACGCCGTTGCGCAACGATCTGACCGACCGCAACGCGCTCGCCCAACTCAAAAGCTGGGAAGCGGAAGACCTCTGAAGGCGCCTCCTTTGTGATATCACGGCGTTGCAACTGGCGACGCCCCCCATGCTTCCGGCGACCTAACCTTAGGTCCGCCGCCAGACTTCATCGCCCCGCCCTTTTGGACCAAATCAAAACAAGGAGAGCAAACTTCTCTCATAAACGCCAAGCTTTTTGAAGCAATGATGCTGCAGACGCCCGTTGAACAATCCTCGGCTGAAGCCACAACTGTGCGGAGCGGTTTTGTCGCGGTTATCGGCCGTCCCAATGCAGGTAAATCTACGCTTGTTAACTACTTGGTTGGTGAAAAGATTGCTGCTGTTTCAAACAAGCCGCAGACGACGCGCACCCGCATTTTGGGGATTGTCACGCGCCCGGAAGGACAAGTTGTTCTTGTGGACACCCCTGGTATTCACAAGCCCGGATACCGCCTCAACAAACGGATGATGCAGGCGGTGTTTGACGCACTGGCGACGGTAGATGTTGTCCTGTTACTGCGCGATGCGTCGGTATCAACCGGCAATGGCGACCGCTTCGTACTCAATCTGGTCAAACAGTCAGGCCGGCCGGCTCTTCTAGCGCTCAATAAAATTGACCGCTTCAAGGACAAGCGCAGGTTGCTTACTCTGATTGACTTCTATCGTCACGAACATGACTTCGTAGATTACATACCGATTTCGGCGCTGACAGGCGACGGAACGGACACCCTAATCAACTGCTTGCTCAAACACTTGCCGGTAGCGCCGCCACCCTTTGCTGAAGACGATTTGACCGATCAAACCGAACGCACATTGGCGGCGGAATTCCTGCGTGAGCAGCTCTTACGGCGTCTATCGGACGAACTACCGTTTGTTACCGCCGTCACTGTCGAGAAATGGGAGGAACGCGCCGATGGGGGTCTCAACTTGGCGTGCGTTATCCTTGTTGAGCGCCAATCGCAACGGGCCATTGTTCTAGGGCGCGGTGGGTTGCGTCTGCGGGATATGGCGGCGGCCGCCCGCGCCGAGATCGAGGCCATGCTGGGACGCAAGGTGTTTCTTGAGATTTTTGTCAAGGTCGAACCCCACTGGCGCAACAATGAACGGTGCTTAGATGAACTGGGCATCCACTAATCGTCCTCTAGCTCATCACCGTCACCCCTTCATTACGGATGAGAACGATGCGCTTCTATTACGTAGTGTCCGTCGCCGTCCCTCCTGACGCCGCCGACGCTGTTGGTGAAATTCTCTGGCAAGCCGGCGCACAGGGACTCGAAACACCGGCTGAGACGGCGACCGCTACGACCTTGCGGGCTGCGTTCCCAGTTGCTCCCCACGCTGCAGAGCTTTGGGCGGCGCTGACGCGAACACTGGCGGCTTTCGGTTATCCAGCTGAGTCGCTGCACAGCTTTTTGATTGACCAACAGCCGTACGAGGATTGGTTGGCGAAGTGGAAAGCGGACTGGCAGGTACAGCCTGTTGGGCGGCGTTGGCTAGTTGTTCCACCGTGGCGCCGCGCCGAAGCGCAGGCGCGACCCGACTGGGCGGCGCGGATTCGTCTCACCATTGAACCCGGCATGGCCTTTGGGACGGGTACGCACGAAACAACGCGCGCCTGCTTGCTGTTGTTGGAAGACCTGCCAACGCCGCCGCAAACCGTCTTGGATGTTGGTACGGGAACAGGCATCCTTGTTATCGCTGCCGCTAAGTTGTTTCCACAGGCGCGCTGTGAAGCGTGTGACACCGACCCTGAAGCCGTCGCCATTGCCGCTGAAAACGCACGCCTCAATGACGTCGGCGAACGGATTCGCTGGCTGGTGGGGAGCGCGGCGGACTATCCGAAAAGCGACTTCGACCTTGTGTTAGCCAATCTGACGGCGGAGGTCATCATATCGCTGACGCCGGACTTGGCGCGAACGCTACGTCCCGGTGGAAAACTGATCACGGCCGGCGTCTTGGCCGACCGTCGAGAAGGCGTCATCACTGCCCTGAACTCTGTCGGCCTTATTGTTGTCGCCGAACGCACTGACGGCGAATGGTGGACCGGGCTGGCGCAATCACCCGGTTCATAATCGCAGCTTCAAGCAGGATTCACGGGTGCGGCGTACCCTAAGCGAAGCGCCGCATGGCATGCCTAAAAAGCCTACCCAGGCCGTCTGTCTGCCGACACACCTCTGCGCCTCTCAAAGAGGCCACCGTCTTGGATAGCGAGCCGTTGTTTTTCTATGAGCCGCCGGGCCGGCCACAGTGGAAGCCACCGCCGCGCGCCAAAGCTTAGGAGGAGGGTGTCTTGCGCGGGCGTAACGGATTGGCCTGCCGTTTGGCTACTCATACCGCAGCGCTTCGGCCGGATCGAGCTGTGCGGCGCGCAGCGCCGGTAAAAAACCCGATAGCAGCCCGACCGCCACCGAAATACCGAACCCTGCGCCGACCGACCAGAGTGGCACTAGCGAGGGGATACTCGGCGCAAATGTCGTCAACGCCGTACTCAATCCCATGCCAATGCCAATCCCTAACGCCCCGCCGATGACCGAAAGCACCACGGCCTCAACTAAAAACTGCACTAACACATCGCGTCGCCGTGCACCGATAGCGCGGCGTGTCCCAATTTCCTTCGTCCGCTCGGTCACCGACACCAGCATGATGTTCATAACGCCAATGCCGCCGACCAGCAGGCTGACTGACGCCAACGACACCGCGATGACACCCAAGACCGATGTGATGCTGTCAAAGGTGGCGAAGATGGCGTCCGGCGTACTGACGCCGAAATTGTCCGGCTGATCCGGTCGCACCCGCCGCCGCCGGCGCAGCAGTTCCGTAATTTCGTCCCGCATCGCCTCCAGCCGACCTTCACGGGCGTGCGCGATGATTGTAATCCCGCGCTCGCGCAGCAGTTCCGGGTATCGCTGCGCCAAGTTCGCATAAGGAATGATGATTTGCCGATCCTCCGGCGTGTCGCCGAAAATACCCGTCGGGCCTTTCTCGACGACGCCAATGACGCGGTACAGACGCCCCTCAAACTCCACCATTTCGCCCAACGGATTCTGGTCGCCGAACAACTGCTGAGCGGCGACAGGACCAAGCACCGCTACGTCCAGCTTCCGGTCATGCTCTTCGGGGGTGAAAAAGCGCCCTATGCGCAGGTTCAGCCACCGCACTTCCGGGTAATTTGCCCAGACGCCAAACGCAATCGGGCGCGTCGCCTCCTGCCCTTTGTACCTCAAGCGATATTGCGTCGCGCTCGGGCCGAAGCTCCCCACCACCAACTGCGGCGTCGCCGCCCGCACTGACGGTAGCGCGGCGACGGCCGCCGCGTCTTCCTCTGTTAGAGGCTTGCGCTGGCGCTCCTCCGGCGTCAGGCGTGAAAAGCGCGGGCCGATGGAGTCAAACCGACTCACGTAGAGGACTTCCGGGCCGACCTGCGCCGCCAGCTTTGCTGTCCGGTCCTTGACGCCAGTCATCACGGATGACACAGCAATCACCGTCGCCGTTCCAACCAGCACCCCTAACACCGTCAACAGTGACCGCAGTTTGTTGGCCCAGACGTTCGCAATTGCCAGCCGCAAGTTTTCTAGCAGCAGTTGCACGGCAAAAGCCTTTCCATCCGATTGTTTAGGGGCGGTAGCGCAACACCGTTCCACCTTGACCGACCGCCCAACCGGTTTGCGCGTCAAGGAAAAACGCGGCGTAGATTTGCGTCCCGGCCAAGGTTTTCTCTTCGCGCCACGTCCGGCCGCCGTCGTGCGTCACCCAGATGCCGACTTCATAGGGCGGAGCCGACCCATCCCGCGCCAGCAGCGCGCCCATTGTCCAGCCCGTCCGCTCGTCGAGAAAGTGCGTGACGTGAAAGCCGGGCACCGCCATCCGGCGCTCGCTCCACGTCGCGCCGCCATCATTCGTCAGATGTAGCGTGACGAACCGCGCATCGCCACGGTACAACTCCGAAACGACAAAGCCGCGTCGGGCATCAATAAACCGCATCGAGGTGATGTCCGCCGTCGTCGCCGCGAAGGGAATCGGGCAGCGCGTCCATGTGGCACCGCCATCTTCTGTGAAAAACACGCCGGCCGGCCGCACGACGCCGCGCCCAAAGAAGTTACCCGCCACCCACCCACGCCGCTCGTCGAGAAACTGGACATGCGTAAACGTCAGCACGGCGTCCGGCAACCCCTCCGGTCGAACGACGGCGCGCTGGATGCCGTCGCAGGCGATCCAAGTAGCGCCGCCGTCCGTTGTACGGAACACCGCACTGTAGTTCCCCACAGCGTAGCCGACTTGTTCGCTGACGAACCACAACGCCCGCACGTCAAGCTCGGCCAGCGGCCGCCACACCGTTCCACCGTCGTTGGTGAAGAGCACGGCCGGCTCCGCACCATCCACACGCGGGTCAAGTCCATAGCTGCCGCCGACCGCCGCCCAACCGGTTTTGGCGTTCAGGAAGAATAAGCCCGTCACATTCGCTCGCGTCCCCGTCACTTGCTCAACCCACCGGCGGCCGCCGTCTTCCGTGTGCAGCAGAACACCCCGCCGGCCGCCCACCCAGCCGATGTCCCGACTGATGAAGTAGGCGCAGTGGAGATCGGCGCGCGTTGGGGTTGTCAAGCGCACCCACGGCGAAGGATCGGGGAGCGACACCGCCTCTTCCGGTGCGACAGGCGACGCTACAACATCTAGCAGTAACTGCGCCGACAGCGCCTTTCGCCGTGGCATCTCCTGGCGTGGGAGCGGAGTAGGCGCAGCGGCAACCGCTCCTGGACCGGCGTCACTGTCCGAGTCGCGGTCGGCGGCCGCCGGCGCGGTTTCCGGCGGCGCCACAGATGGCGATGAGGCAGGCATGGTCGGCGGCGTCGGTTTACCCTTCGGCTTAATGACCAGCACAGGCGGTGGGAGCGGCGAGGATTTGGTTCCTGGCTGTGTGGACGAAGCGGCGTTGTTGGATGACGGTTCCGGCGCTTTGATCGGTGTGATTGGCGCGCGCATCAATGGCGCATCCGCCGGGCCGTCGTAAATCGTGATGAAGGCGTCGCGGACACCAATCGCTCGCGCGTAGCGTTGAGCCTCAGCCGGCGTGGCGAAGCGCCCGACCCGCACCCGGTAGAACGTTCCCTGCGGCAATTCAACCTTCACGTAGTACGCTGTCGCGCCGCGCGCCCGATAGTCGGCGACCGTCTCGCGGGCGACCGTTTCATCATTGACCGATGCAACCTGAACCGTGTGCGTACGTCCCTGCCCGTAGCCGACGGCGGCCGTCAGCCAGAGCAACAGCACACTGACCAAGGTGCTTCCCATCGTCATAATGTCTGGTTTTGTGGTCATGGCTTGCGGTTGGCTGAAGTGTGAGCGGCCTCGGCCGGAGACGGCCGCGACGCCGATGAGCGTTAGAAGTCATTCAGAGAAGAGCCAAGGATGATACGCAGGCCTGTGTGTAAACGTACGGACGGCGCGGCGGGCGGCTTGCCGTCTCCGACGCGGATGAATATGGTGCGGCGAGCAACGCCGTTTTTATCTCTTGCGTAACGCACCCCACGATGCCTGTCCATCCAGACATCAACTATAGCGCAGTTCTTCCGGAGATTTGTCTGGCGGCGACGGGTCTCGGCGTCATGCTGTACGACGCTTTTGCTCAGGGAAGCCGGCGGTGGGCCGGACCGCTGGTGTTGGCTGGCGTCTTGGCGGCGGCGTACGGCGTATGGCGCTGGACTAACCTACCGCCCGGTGCGAGTTTCAACGGCATGCTCATCACCGACCCGATGCGCACGGCGTTTGCTTTGCTGTTTTTGTTCGTAACGGCGCTGGCGGTGCTGCTGGCGATGCCAATGTTTGACGGCCGAGCGCGCAACGGCGGCGAGTACTTCGCGCTCCTGACGTTTGGGACGGTCGGCATGCTGTTGGTCGGCGGGGCGGGCGATCTCGCCATGCTGTTTCTGGGGATTGAAATTCTTTCAATCGCCTCGTATGCCTTAGCCGGCTTTCGACGCAGCGACCTGCGGTCAAACGAAGCGTCCGTCAAGTATTTCATCTTAGGCTCGTTTGCGACGGGTTTCCTGCTGTATGGCATGGCGTTGATCTACGGCGCGACCCGTACGACCAACCTGACGACCATCCGGTTGGTTATCCAGAACGGCGGGTTGACTTCGGAAAGTTTGCTGTTGACAGGTGCAGCTCTGATGCTGGTCGGGCTGTGTTTCAAAGCCGCCGCTGCGCCGTTTCATTTTTGGGCGCCGGATGTTTACCACGGAGCGCCGACGCCGGTGACGGCCTTCATGGCGGCCGGCTCAAAGGCGGTGGCGTTTGTCGCCTTACTGCGGGTGTTCGGCGGACTGTTTCCGTCTGAGGTTTTTTCGCTCCATCGAACGTGGGCGCTCATGCTTGCCGTCGTGTCCGTCCTCTCAATGGTGATTGGCAACGCTGTCGCCATTGTGCAAGACGACATCAAGCGCATGCTGGCTTATTCCTCAATTGCGCATGCGGGATATGCGCTGTTGGGTGTTCTGGTTGGGAACTGGAAGGCGACATGGTTTTATCTGATCGGTTACGCGGCAACGACATTGGGCGCGTTTGCAGTGGTGACGTACGTGGCGCGCGCGGACGACGACCGGACGAATATTGCCGACTACGCTGGACTTGGCGGGCAAGCGACGGGGGCGGCCGTTGCGTTGGCCGTCTGCCTGCTGGCGTTGGGCGGTCTGCCGCTAACGGCGGGTTTTATGGGGAAGTTCGTGCTGTTTCGGGAAGTTTGGCAGGGCGGCTACGCATGGTTGGTGATCATGGCCGTGCTCAACAGCGCAGCGTCGTTGTACTACTACTTGCGACCTGTCGTGACGATGTTTTTCGGGGAAGGCCGGTCGTCGGAAGACGAACTGCCGGAACCGCCCTGGCCGCTGACGACAGCGCTGGCGCTAGCGCTGGCGGCGGTGCTCTATATCGGCATTGTTCCGGAACCGATTCTCGCTGGGCTCAACCGTGAGCCGAGCGCCGGCAAAACTGCACTACCGCCTGTCGAGCGGTAAACAAAGCAAAAAACAAGACGGATGCTAAGCCAAGGGTTCGGCGATGTTTTCCGCCAGAACACTCAACCGGCGGCGCGCCGCGAGGCGATAGCTAGTTAGGTTGCGCCTTCCCTGCGCTAGAACCAGCTTGGCGTGGTTTGCGCCTAGCAGGCGAGCTCCAGCGAGAACCGCGTCAACAGTCTGGTATGCGGCGGCGTGACGCTGCTCTCCCTCGTGGAGGCGTCCGCTGCGGACTACGTCAGAAATGGCGAAACTTCCAACATCCCAAAGAGTGAAACTCGCATGACGGGGCGCTTACGCCGACGCCAATAACCGAAGCTGTTTTGGCGTCAGCAACCAACGCAGGACGGCTTTCCCCGGACGCAACCCGAACGGACAATCCACCCGGCAGAGTCCTCCCTTCTTGAAGGCGACGTGGTCGGCATCCAGACCACCCCAGACCAAATAAGCGACCAACCGACTGAGATCAGGCTCATGACCGACTAGCAGCACGCCTGTCCCGCGACTAAGGCGTGTCAATGCGCCAACTACCCGTTCCGGCCCGCCTCCCAACGCTAGTTCTGCCATTTCCTCCATCAGTTGGGTCTTTTGCAGTGTTTCCGCAACAATCTCCGCCGTCTGACGCGCACGCGCCAGCGGGCTAGTCCAAATCGCGTCAATGTCCAACTCCAGCCGCGCCATGGCGCGGGCGGCGGCGCGAGTATTGGCGCGGCCTTCGTTGGTCAAGGTACGCTCTGCATCTGAACGCGAGCCGTCGGCTCCGAGTTCATGCGCAATGCCATGTCGCATCAAGTACAGTTCCACTGCTGACGACCACCTCGTTTGAAAACGTTGCAACGACTTGGAGACAGCGCCGTGCTTTGTTCCCCCAGCTTACCGCCAAACGCTGCGCCGCGCATTGCCTTTCAGGGCGAATTCGGCGCTTATGGTGAAATTGCCGCCGCGCGCTTCGGCGCGCCTACACCTTATCCAACCTTCGCCGCCGTGTGCGCAGCAACGCTGGCGCGCGAAGTCGAGTTTGGGGTCTTGCCGGTCAGGAACGTCATCGCCGGCGACGTGCCAGAGGCGCAAGCGCTACTGCGGTCACCTAGGCTGCAGGTGCTGGATGAATTCTGGCTGCCGATTGAACATTGCCTGCTTGGGCTTCCCGGCGCAACCGTCGCCGAGGCGACGCACGTGTTGTCGCACTGGCAAGCGCTACGCCAGTGCGCAAAGTTTTTTGCGCGCTACCTGCGGCTACGTCCAACGACCGTCTATGACACTGCTGGCGCAGCCAAGCTCGTTCAAGCTCATGGGAGGCGCAACCTACTGGCCATTGCCTCGCGGCGCGCGGCGGTACACTATCGGTTGAGCGTTCTGGCGGAAAACATCGCCGACTGCGCCGACAATGCGACCTGCTTTGTGTTGTTTCAGGCACGCTAAGCCGAACCCATAATCAGATGACCGGCGCAGCACAACGCAAAGCAGTTGCGTGTCTCAAAAACTCGATACAAAGGACGCTGGAGCAGTCGCGCAGCCTGCACTGGATCTGCTCGCGCCCAACCTGCCGGATCATCCCAGTGTTGGCTAGGCCGCGAAGCCGTTTTTGTCCCAAGCGGCTTGCATCAAGCAAAGCGACTGTTCACTGCCGCCCGCAGCGTCGCCACCGGTTCTTGCTCGGCGTACGCTTTGAGCGCCGCCTGCACAACTGGGTGTGCTTCAAATGGCCGCAGCGCCGACACAGCCAACCGCCGTATGTAGCCGCGTCGCGAAGTGAGGCCGCGCAAAATGAGCGGTTCAACGGCTTCTGGATCACCAAGCGTCGCCAACGCCCGCGCCGCGTGAAAAGCTAAGTCTTCATCGGCGGCGGACAGAAGCGGGTGCAGGTCAGCACCGACATCTTGTCCAAGCCGCCCCAACGCCACGGTTGTGTAAGCGCGCAGCCCTTCGCCAATGTCACTGTTGTGGAGTGCTCTTAGCGCCGGAAGGCTGGCGACATCACCCAACTCACCAAGGGCAAAGACGATTTCAGCGCGCGATAGCGCCACCCGCCGTTCCGCTGTGAGCAGGTTCTCCAGCGCGGGACGCACGCTGGCGTCACCCAGCAGAGCTAGGGCGTGAAGACACATTTCGTGAACTTGCTCATTGAGTTGCCCGAAGTCATCTCCAATACGGACCTCGCGGAGGCGATGCAGGGCTGGAATGGCTTCCGACGCACCGAGTTTACCTAGGGCGACGACGCATGCGAAGCGGACGCCCGGACGCCAGTCAGTCAGCCATTGTGTCAGTGGTTCTTGGGCGCGCGCATCGTTGAGTTCGCCAAGGGTCAGCGCGGCGTCTTCTCGCAGGACGGCGTAATTTTCGCTCAGTCGCAGGTCGCCTAAGGTCGCCACAAGCGGCTCGAACGCCCGAATGTCGCCGTAGTCGCCAAGCGCTACCGCCAGTCCGCCGCGCACGTGAGGCGACAGAGCCGGGTCAGATGCCAACCAGTCCGCCGCTTCATCGGCGGCCTGCCGGCGTTGAGCATCTGAAGCCTGCTCATCGCCAAGGACTGCTATGAGCTGGCGGGCACGTTCGCGTTCCTGTCGCTCTTGAGCGGCGGCTTCTAGGCCGAAATCACCAAGGCGCGTCTTGTATGGACAGGCCGCGACAAAGGGGCAGTTTACACAAGACAGATACATGGCTAGCGCAGGGCATAAACCGCGCGCCTGCCCGTCGGAACGGGTTGCGATGGATAACAGTGGATGCATGGGCGTCGCCATTGTAAACCCCTCCTCGAACATCCCTGCCGCCGACAACCTCTGCGCTACTGAGTATGGATGGGCGGCTGCCGCGGCTGCGCCGCTCTTTTCAATCTAACGCCGACTGGGTAAGGTTCAAAATCCACTCTCAGAACCGTACACGTCCAGTTCAACCACCACGCCCAACCTAATAAGCACCGCCTATGACTGACGAACGACAGGAACGCAACAAAGCCATTGACGCCGCCATCGCCGGTCTCGAAAGACAGTTTGGCAAGGGCGTTGTGATGCGACTTGGTGAACGCCGGGCTCTTGAAGTCCCAGCGATTTCTACAACCTGTCTGAGCCTTGACGCGGCAATTGGCATTGGCGGCATGCCGCGTGGGCGCATCGTTGAAATCTACGGACCGGAATCCGGCGGCAAAACGACCTTGGCGTTACACGTCGTCGCTGAAGCGCAACGCACCGGCGGACAGGTGGCGTTTATTGATGCCGAGCATGCGCTTGATCCGAACTACGCGGCGAACCTCGGTGTGGATATTGACAACCTCTTCGTGTCGCAACCGGACAATGGTGAGCAAGCGCTTGAGATTGCTGAGGCGCTGGTGCGTTCCACAGCTTTTGATCTCATCGTGGTGGACTCCGTGGCGGCGCTCGTACCGAAGGCCGAACTGGAAGGCGACATGGGGGAAGCGCTTCCCGGACTCCAAGCACGGTTGATGTCACAGGCGCTCCGGAAGTTGACCGCCGTCGCCAATCGCACAAATACGTGCCTGATCTTCATCAATCAAATCCGCGAAAAAATTGGCGTGACCTGGGGATCGCCGGAAACCACCACCGGCGGCCGCGCGCTCAAGTTTTACGCCTCTGTACGGATAGACATCCGCCGCGTGGGACCCATCAAAGACGGCGAAGAGGTCATTGGAAGTCGTACCAGAGCTAAAATCGCCAAAAACAAGCTAGCGCCGCCGTTCAAGGAGGTCGAGTTTGACATTATTTACGGCAAAGGCATTTCACGCGAAGGCGATTTGTTGGATCTTGGCGTCGAACACAAGCTCATCGAAAAAAGCGGCGCCTGGTTTTCCATCAAAGGCGGCGAGCGTTTAGGGCAAGGACGTGAAAACGCCAAGCAGGCGTTGGCGGCGAATCCGGCCCTGCGTGAGCGCTTGGAGCAAGAGTTGCGTGCCATCCTGATGCCGCATCGGGTATCGGCGGCGGAAAGCGCGGCAAAGGCAAAAGGTGCGGCCGAGTAGGGTTTGGAATTCTTCGCCTGCCCTAGCTGTCACGCAGATGAGCCTATCCTGCGCGGTCGGAAACGCCTTGTTTTGAATCGCCTTGGAATGCCGCCAACAGCTGATACGGTTGCTCTACGTGTCTGAGAGGGTTGACGATGACGCCTCAACTTGAGTCCACCGCCGTTGCATCGGCTGCCATCACCGACGAGGCTGAGGTGACCGAAGACTTGGCGCTTGACCTCCCTGACGAGGATGGCGTTCCTTTGGAAAGCGTCTGGCATCGCCTGCAAATCAACCTGCTCGATGACTGCCTGCGCCAGCACTGGCGTGGGCGGAGAGACTTTCTCGCCGGCGGAAACATGTTTGTGTACTACAGCTTGGAGCAAGCGCGGCGGCGGAACTCCAAAGGGCTGGACTTCTTCGTGGTAAAGGGAGTGGACGGAACGCTGGCGCGGCGGTCGTGGGTGGTGTGGCGGGAAGGCGGGCGACTGCCGGATGTGATTGTGGAGCTGCTGTCCCCTTCAACGCAGGGGGAGGATTTGGGGGCGAAGAAAGTGTTGTACGAGCGGGTGTTTCGGGCGGCGGAGTATTACTGTTACGGCCCTGATCCGAGTTGGGGCATGGCGGCGGAGTTGGTAGGGCGGGGATTGGTGCGTGGGCGGTATGAGGCTTTGGAGCGGGACGGGCGAGGGTGGCTGTGGAGTGAGCAGCTTGAGGTGTGGTTGGGAGAGTGGGAGGGAGAGTACCACGGGGTGGCGAGTCGGTGGTTGCGGTTGTATGACCCGACAGGGCGGCTTGTGCCGACGGCGGCGGAAGCGGCTGAGGCGGAGGCCGCGCGTGCGCAAGCCGAGGCGGAGGCCGCGCGGCGGCGTGCGGAAGAAGAGCGTGCCCGTGCAGAAGCCGCTGAAGCACGGTCGGCGGCGCTGGAAACGGAAGTGCGCCGCCTCAAAGCCGCCTTGGAAAGCAGAGACACTGAATGAAGATGCAAAAAATATGACTCCAACTACGCTGCCATGTCCTCTCCCGAAGCCTCAACAAGCGAAGCGTCCACTACTTTGTCATCCTCAGATAAGTTGATGATTTTGACACCCTGTGCTGCGCGTCCGGTCTGCCGAATTTGCTTGACATCCACTCGGAGTAGCTGCCCCTTCTCAGTAATGACGACCACCTGATCTTCATCCCTTACCGGTAACGTCTTAATGACGCCGCCCGTACGTTCTGTGACACGCATAGTAATCACGCCCTGCCCGCCACGGTGATGAACCGGGTACTCCGACATCGGCGTACGTTTCCCAAGCCCCAGCTCCGATATCGCCAGAATATCCTCAGTTCCCGCGACGACGGACATACCGGTCACATAATCATCCTCACGTAAACGGATGCCGATGACGCCATAGGCAGGCCTGCCCATCGGACGTACGTCGCTTTCATTGAAGCAAATTGCTTGTCCTTTGAAGGTCGAAATAAGAATGTTTTTAGCGCCGTCGCTCATCTGTACCGCCATCAGCTCATCATTTTCCTCAACACCCATGGCGATAATTCCATTTGAGCGGATGTTGGCGTACTCAACCAATTCCGTTTTTTTGATCATCCCACGGCGCGTCACCAACACGACGAACTGACCGGCCGCAAAGTCCCGAACCGGAATCGTACCGGCCACCTTTTCGCCTTCCGGCAATTCAATCAAGTTGACAATCGCCTTGCCGCGCCCAGCCGTTGCGGCGTCAGGAATCTCATGCACTTTGATTTTATAAACCTGCCCCTTCGTTGTGAAAATCATTAAAAAGCTGTGAGTCGAGGCAATGTAGAGCGACTCCACGACATCTTCAGCCTTGGTCGCCATCCCGCGCCGCCCTGTACCGCCGCGTTTTTGTGTCCGGTAAGCCGAAAGGGGGGTTCGCTTGATATAGCCCCCGCGCGTAATCGTAATAACAACCTCTTCGTTCGGAATCAGGTCCTCAATTGTCAATTCAGTGTCTTCATCCACAATCTGCGTCCGGCGCGGGTCGCTATATTCTCTCCGAATCTCCTGCAACTCGCTCACAATGACGGCACGTAAGACGCTCTCTTTTTCAAGAATTTCGCGCAACTCGGCGATGCGCTTGATGATGCTTTCATACTCATCCACAATCTTTTGGCGCTCCAGCCCAGTCAGTTTCTGGAGTTGCATTTCCAGAATTGCTTGCGCCTGAAGTTGGCTGAAAGCAAAGCGCGTCGTCAGGCCTTCGCGTGCTTCAGCGCTTGACTTCGCTGTGCGAATCAACGCAATCACGGCGTCGAGAACATCCAGCGCCTTCTTTAGTCCCTCAAGAATATGCGCGCGCGCTTCCGCCTTGCGCAGCTCGAACGCCGTCCGCCGCCGAACCACCTCACGTCGGTGTTCCACGAAATGCCGCAACATTTCAGCCAAGTCGAGCAGTTGCGGCCGGCCGTTGACAATCGCCAGGTTGATGATGCCGAAGTTGGTTTGCATCGGCGTCAGCTTGTACAGGTTGTTGAGTACGACTTGAGCCACCGCGCCACGTTTGAGTTCGATGACAATGCGCATTCCTTCGCGGTCGCTTTCGTCGCGCAGATCGGCGATGTCTTCGAGGCGCTTCTCGTTGACAAGCTCGGCGATTTTTTCCAACAGCTTTGCTTTGTTGACTTGATAGGGCAGTTCCGTGACAACAATCGCCTGTCGTTCACGCTCACCTTTGCCGCCGACGTAATCAATCGCCGCCCGCGCGCGCATCGTAATCGAGCCACGCCCCGTCATGTAAGCGTCACGAATACCCTTCCGCCCGCAAATGAAGCCCGCCGTTGGAAAGTCCGGCCCTTGGATGAACTTCATCAGGTCATCAACGGTCGCCGTTGGGTTGTTGACCAAATAAATGGTCGCATCTAGCACTTCCGCCAAGTTGTGCGGCGGAATGTTGGTCGCCATGCCCACTGCAATGCCCGACGACCCATTGACCAGCAGGTTGGGGAAGCGTGTCGGCAGCACGACCGGCTCGCGGAGTGAACCGTCATAGTTTTCCTGAAAATCAACGGTTTCCTTCTCAATATCGGCTAGCATTGCTTCCGCGATGCGAGCTAGACGTACCTCGGTGTACCGCATCGCCGCCGGAGCGTCGCCATCCACACTGCCAAAGTTACCCTGCCCATCAATGAGCGGGACGCGCATGGAAAAATCCTGCGCCAGCCGAACAATGGTGTCATAAACTGCTTGGTCGCCGTGTGGGTGGTATTTGCCAATTGTGTCACCGACAACGCGGGCGCTTTTCTTATAAGGCTTGTTGTAAGTGTTGCCCAATTCATGCATCGTCCACAGAACACGCCGATGCACCGGTTTGAAGCCATCACGGACATCCGGCAGCGCCCGACCGATGATGACCGACATGGCATAGTCAAGGTAACTCCGGCGCATTTCATCTTCGATGTTCGCCGTTATGAGTTTCTGCTCATCCATGGTGATTTCCTGAAAATATGCAACGTATTCGCCTACAACTGACGTGTAAGACTTCCTTTATTGTTTTTCAAGCAGTCTCTACTGCCGAACTAAGTCAGTCGTTGGATTAGGGTGCGAATGTTTTCCACACCGCGCCGGAGATTATTGAGTGAATTAGCGTAAGAAATCCGCAAATAGCCGGCTGCGCCGAAAGATGAACCGGCGGTAACGACGACGTGCGCCTCTTCAAGCAGCCGTTGGACGAAGTCCACATCACGCAAGCCGGTTTTCTCAAGGACAGCCGAAAAGTCGGGGAAGGCGTAGAATGCGCCTTCCGGCCGCCGACACCGGACGCCGGGCACATCGGCCAGCGCCGGCACAATCCAGTCGCGGCGGGCTTGATACTCAGCCAGCATCGCCGTTACGGAACTTTGGTCGCCGCGCAGCGCCTCAATCGCAGCCCATTGGGCGAAAGTCGTTGGATTTGAGGTTGAGTGGCTCTGTACCTTGGTCATTTCGGCGATCCAGTCTGGGTGCGCCAGCGCGTAGCCGATGCGCCATCCCGTCATCGCGTAGGTCTTCGATAGCGACCCAGAAACCAATACCCGCTCGCGCAAACTCGCCGGCAGGCTTGCCGCCGAAAACGGCCGGGCAGGCGGATAGACGAACTTGTAGTAGCACTCGTCTGAAATGAGCCATAGATCGCGCGCCGCACACAGTTCGGCGATGTCATAGATGGCGTCCGGCGGCAGGACAACACCCGATGGGTTTGACGGCGAGTTAAGGATGACCGCTTTGGTACGCGGCGTGAGGACGCGCTCCACCATCTCTGCTGTCAAACGAAAGTCATGCTCGTGAGTCGGGATGAAGACGCTGACGCCGCCGCAGAACGCGACGATCTCAGGAAACGTCACCCAGTAGGGCGCAGGAATGACGACCTCATCGCCCGGATTGATAAGGCTGACCAGTGCGTTGAAAAGCGTTTGCTTGCCGCCGGCTGAAACGATGACCGCGCTGATTGGGTAGCGCGTTCCGGTTTCCTGCGCAATGTAATCCACAATCGCCTGTTTGAGTTCGGCTGTACCCGACGCCGGCGTGTAGCGCGTTTTTCCCTCTTCAAGCGCACGAACGGCTGCCTGGCGGATGTTGAGCGGCGTGTCGAAATCCGGTTCGCCGGCCCCCAAGTCAATCACTGTATGCCCTTCGGCGCGGAGCCGCGCCGCCGCCGCCGTCGCGGCCATCGTTGAAGAGGCTTGCATCTGATCGAGCCGCAAAGCGCGCCGAAACGAAACCATAGCGCTTCCTCAAAAAAAACCTTGTTCTACGGTGCTGTTGGACCGGCGGACAGCGATTGTGGCCCAAAACCGTGCGGCTGTCGAGCAGCGACCAAAGGCACGCAGCGGCGAGCCATCCAGCCCGCCGCCGCTCCGCCGGTCGGATTGCCCATCAGATGCCGTGCAACGTCTCCTCAAACCGGCCGCGCCGCTGTTTCCTTGCTACCAATCCGAGCCACAATCGCTGCTGCGCCAGCAGGGTCGCGTCGTTGCTACGTTCACACACGCCGCACAGGTCGTTGTAGCTCTGCTCATAGCTAGCCGGTGGCCTTTATGGAAGCCGCACTAGTCGTTGCCGTCGCCTAGGGACGACGCCATTCGTCACGCTAAAGCGTCAGAAACCGACCGAGCAGTGGGCGGCGTGGCGGCTGCTTACCGGGGAGAGCGGCGGCCTACTATTTTCTCACTGCGCAAAGGCGCCGCCATCCACGGTCAACGCCGTGCCGTTGATAAACGACGCTCCATCCGAGGCCAGCCATAGCACAGCGTCGGCGACTTCTTCGGGCCGACCGGCTCGCCGCATTGGATGGGCATTGAGGTACTTGGCGACCAACTCTGGCGGAATCTGCTCGCTTGTCGTCATCGGCGTCTCGATGATGGAGGGACACACCGCGTTCACACGGATGTTGGACTTGGCGTACTCCAGCGCCGCCGTCTTCGTCAGCCCCAAAACACCATGCTTGCTTGCTGCGTAGGGCGCAAAGCCTGAAAAACCCACTAGCCCAGCAAGCGACGCCACGTTCACAATTCGTCCACCGCCCTGCTTGAGCATTTGGCGAATCTCATACTTCATACACAGAAACAAGCCGCGCAGGTTAACGCTGAGCACTTGGTCAAACATCTCGTCATTCGTGTCGTGGAGCGGAGCCGGTATGCCGAGGACACCGGCGTTGTTGACGGCGACATCTAGCCTTCCGAAGGCATGCGTCGCGGTCTTGACCATTTCCGCAACGGCAAGAGCATCTGTTATGTCCGTTGGAATGAAGACAGCTTGCCCTCCTGCCGCCTCGATTCGCGCAACGGTTTCACGTCCGCCTTCTACGTTCCGGTCGGCGACGGCGACCTTAGCGCCGGCGGCGGCGAACGCCAGCGCAACAGCGCGGCCGATGCCTGACGCCCCACCTGTGATTAGCGCCGAAGTGTTCTGAAATGTCTGCGCCATACCCTTCTTGAAAGCTTTCTCCGCGCCAAACCTAGTGCAGAGCGGCAAGAATCAGGCGATTCAGGTGAACCTCATGGCTGCACTAAGCGTCTCTAAATTGTCAGCGCCCAACCCGGTTGAGTTCCGGCTCGGCGCGTCCGTAGTGGTTACAGGTTTTTGTAAGGAAAGGAGGACCCAGCCATGCAAGTCAAGTCACTGACGCTTACCTTCCCGCATGTGCCGGAAATCACCTGGCCAAAGTTGGTTCTCCAGCGCGTGCTCAGAGCTGTGGAAAATACTTACCACCGTATCTTTGGGTGCTGGCATACCAACATGAGCCGGCCATTCACCATCAACCAAGAAACCTATCGGATGTGCCTTAGCTGCGGCGCACACCGTGCCTTTGACCTACAGCAGTGGAAAATGGTTGGCCCTTACTACGTAAGCCGCCCGCCTATCGAAACTAACCATCGCCCGCGCTTGACTGTTGTTCAAACTCAAGCCGCGCCAACCCGCAGCCTACGCCGCGCAGCCTAGGCTGCACCTTATTTTGATACAAGCATCACACCCGACTATTGACACCTTCATCATTCCGGGGTAAGCCGCTGTACGCTGCTGCCCCGGAAACATTTATTACCTCTATACTTCTCGTTAAATCTCTCGCTAAAACGCCGTTCCGACTCTGAAGCCGCCACCTAGCGTCGCCCGACGTAAAGCCGGTTTCAGCTCCATACGCCGATACCGTATAGTGTTCACGGCCGCCGTAGGTGCTGCGCCGACCACCGGCTATGATTTTTCCACTCCGCGCAAAATGTCCGTGGCCGCCTATCGTAACAAACTTTGGTTTCGGCTTTGGCTGATTCTATGCCTGCTGAGTTTGGGAGCGATACCGGCCGGGGCGTGGAACCAAGCCGGCCACGCCACCGTCGCCGCTATCGCTTACGCTCACTTGACGCCGCGCGCCCGCATGCGGGTGGACGCCATTCTCAAACAGCACCCGGAATACCCGGAGTGGACGCGCGACGCCGCGCCGGAGCAGGCGGCGCTGGTCGCTTTCCTGCGCGCCGCCTACTGGGTGGACGACATCAAATTCGACCGACGACAGGGCTTCTCCGACCGCGAACCGCCACCCAGCACGCATCTGGCCTACCCGGACATGCGGGTGCATAGTACGTGGCACTACCTCAATCGCCCGCTGGCGGCGCCGGGCGTCGCCATCCCACCCGACTTTCAGATCGTCGCGCCGGACGGCGGCGCGTTGGGCAAGATTGTCGAAATCGAAGACATCCTTCGCCACAGCCCACCGGACAGCCCCCGGCAGGCTTACTACTTGGCGTGGTTGATTCATCTGGTGGGGGACGTACATCAGCCGCTCCATACGGTGGCGCGCTGCTCGAAAAACAACCCCGGAGGCGATCAGGGCGGAAATCTGTTCATCGTACGGCCGACGGCCGACACGCCGCTGGATGGGCCGTACAAGCCGAATTTGCACGCTTTCTGGGACAACGCCGCATTGGAGACGTTTTCGCTGCCGGCCGTGCAGTCCCTGGCGCGTGCGTTGTCCCGCGTTCGCCCATCCCGGCGGCGGACGGCGGCCCCGCCAGCGCGCTGGATTGACGAAAGCGCGCAATTGGCGCGTGACGTGGTTTACCAAGCCGGGCGGGACGACACACCGGAGCCGCCGGTGCTTTCCCCCGCCTACAAGGCGCAGGCGCAAGCCGTCGCCCGCGCACGAGTGCGGCTGGCGGGTTTCCGGTTGGCCGCCCTGCTCAACCGGCTCTACGACCGGCGATGACCGCTCTCCCGCCGCCGCGCAAACGATTCGGTCAGCATTTCCTACGCGACGCCGGCGTTTTACGCCGAATGCTGGCCGCCGCCGCCGTCACCGACCGCGATTTGGTCTTGGAAATCGGCCCGGGACGGGGTGCCCTGACGGCGTTCCTCATCGAGCAGGCGGGCGGTGTCGTCGCGTTTGAGCTTGACCGCGATCTCGCCGCTTGGCTGACGGCGCGTTTCGCCAACACACGCTGGCGTTTACACACCGGCGATGTCCTTGCCGCCGATCTTCCCGCCTGCATCACGCAGGGACGCGCCGACTTCGGTTTGCCGGAAGCGCCCGTCAAGGTCGTGGCCAACCTGCCCTACAACGTCTCAACACCGATCATTGAAAAGCTGCTGACCGTCCGGGGTTTGCTGGACGACATCGTGGTGATGCTTCAGCGCGAAGTCGTGCAACGGTTGGCGGCCGTCCCCGGCACGAAGGACTATGGTTACTTTTCGGTCATCGTCCAAGCGTACTGTGACGTTCGGCGTTTGTTTGATGTACCGCCCGGCGCGTTCCAGCCGCCGCCGAAGGTCGTTTCCTCCGTCGTACGCCTCACGCCGCGCACACAAAGCCTTGTCCCGCCCGATTTGGAACACAGCTTTCAGCGGGTCGTCGGCGTCGCCTTTGAACAGCGACGCAAGATGCTCGGCGGCGTTCTGACACGATTTGGGCTGACGCGGGAGAGCGTCCGCGAGGCGCTGGCGGCGGCGGGCGTTGCGCCCGACGCCCGGCCTGAAACGCTTTCCGTAGAAGCGTTTGTCCGGCTGACGCAAGCTTTGGCGGCTCAGGGCTGCGAGGTCGCCGTTCCTTCGACTGCCGTTGCGCCAACTAAAGCCGGTTAAGCCCAAAGTGACCGGCTTCAACCACATTTAGGACACTTTCCGAAGCAATGTAGCGGAACGGGGCCTGCCGTTTTGAGCGCGGCGGCGTTCCACCGCTTTCCGGCGTAGCAGGTGAGCCGCCGTGCGCCGCGCCGACGGCTGTGTGATTGCCTCAGGAGATATTTCGAAATCACCCACCGCCTGCGCCGTTGAACGGTTTACGCTGAGGCTGTGTGTCCCTTGTCGCCGACGGGAGAGGCAAGCCCATCCGGCGCAGCGCAGGGTCGTCTCACCGAACAGCTTCATTCTTGTCGGCATGCCGCTTATGACACTGCTTGACATACCCAAAAAGCCTACGTAGGGACCTCTGCAAGCATGCAGTATTGCCACCCCGCGAAAACCCTCCCGACCTCCAAAACCGGAGGCGCTTTCTGATGAGCCGTCCCGCCTGTTTGCCGACTTGGCGACTCCTGACTGTGAACCTACTGGTCTTGTTGCTTGCCGCTCCGGCGACGGCGCTCCGTTGGCCGCGCCCGCTCCAAGCCGAGACGCCGCAAAAAGCGGATAAGCCGCTTGAAATCGTAGTTCTCCGCCCACAGCACGCCGACCCGCAACCGCCAACCGCCGATGAAGTCGCTCGCTTCTTTAGCGACCAGCCGATACAGGACAAACGGCACATTTTAGAAACCGCGTACGCCCGGTCGGCGCTGGCGTTTCGCGCTGGCGCTGATCTACTGCGACGCAGTGGGGTCGGCTTTGAACCCTATCTGCTTGGGAGGCCGCCCGAAAGTTGAAGTCCACCAGAAAACGCGCCGCAACCGGCTTTCCATAACATGTCGCTGGTTTGAAATGAGTCGCCCGGAGCGCCGCCTCTACCGCCGCCTCCAACCCGTAGCCGGCCCAACGCACAATCGTTACTTCGCCGACATCACCGCCTTCCGTCACCACAACTTCGACGCTCACCGTTGCTACCACCCCTGCACTCCGCGCCGCGTCCGTCGGCTTTGGCCGGATGCGCGTTTGTGGAACCGGCGGCGTCACGCCGGGCGGAATGTCTCCTGTCCGTAAGTCAATCGCCGTTGAGTTGATCTCGTCCCGTCCGGCTGCCGCAGCGAGCTGCGCCTGCGCCGTACGCCACCGTTCAGCGAAACGCGCCGCCGCCGCTTCCACCAACGGCGCTATCGCTGCAAGAAACCCACCCCTGTCTTCGATAAAATCCAAGTGTTCGCTCGCCAACAACCGCCCGGTGCGCGTCTCCACGGCGAAGAGATGCAGCGTCCCGCCAATGACGGTTCGCCGGTCGGTCGTACTGCGTTCGCCGCGTTGCAGCGCCGCCAGCACGTACCCGGCGCTCCCTACCCGCGCGCCCATCGCCTGCGCCTCAATGCAGGTTGGATTGAAGTTGGGAGCGGCGTCGCCGACGGCCGACCACACCTGCGCGCGCGGCAATACCACCAACCCGACGTGCGCCAGCGCCCGCTCAAGCGCCGTTACCATCGTATCCCCCAATGCGCCGCCAACGTTATCCGTTAGACGCGGTGGCAGGACGGCGACGGTAAACGCATCTCCCGATTGCGCCTGCGCCCCGGCGAACCAAACCGTCAGCCAAACGACAACCCACACTAGCCGACGCGACATGACGGCTCGCCTCCAAAGCGTGTATCGTCCACCCAGCGCAGTGTACGCTAATCATTGCCCTATGACGCCTGTTGTTCCGAAGCCTGCTTCAGCTGTCATTCTACTCCGCCAAGACTCTTCCGGCGTCTGGCGCTTTTTCTGGGCCAAACGCGCCGAAGCTATGCCGTTTCTGGGCGGCTACCATGCGTTCCTTGGCGGTCGCCGTGACCCAGAGGACAGCCGGATTCCGGTGCACTACGCCGCCGACGCCGAACACGCCGCCCAATGCGCCTGCGCTGTGCGCGAGGTCTTTGAAGAAGCCGGCGTGATGCTGGCCGAAAGCCGCCTGACCAGCACGGAAATGCGCCTCGCCGTCCGCGCTGACCTAATGGCCGGACGCCTGACGTTTGCGGAAGTTTGTGCGCAGTTTGCCGTACAGATTGATGCGCGTCGCTTCATCCCCGCCGGTCGGTGGGTGACGCCGGTCGGCGTACCGCGTCGCTACGACACGACGTTCTTTGTCAGCCCCTTGGATGACCACCAAGAGCCGCACCTTTGGTCTGCCGAAATGGTGGAAGGCAACTGGACGACGCCCGCCGATGCACTGAGCGCTTGGGCGCGCGGCGATGTACGGCTTGTGCCGCCGACGCTTCACAGTATCCGCAGCCTCTATCGCTGGATTCGGGAAGGCGCAGCGCAGCAGGGCGATTTTGACCGCCTGCGCGTTTTATCCCACGACCACCCTGCCGCTCACGGTCAGCCGCCGGAGTTTATCGAACTAGCGCCCGGCGTTGTGACATTTCCTGTGCGGACGCCAACGCTCCCCCCAGCGACCCACACAAACTGTTATCTAGTTGGCGAGCGCGAAATTATCGTCATTGACCCGGCTTCACCTTATCCCGACGAACAAGCCCGACTGGACGCTCACTTGACGCAACTGGCTGAAAAAACCGGCGCGCGCTTGCGGGAAATCTGGTTGACGCACCACCACCCAGATCATGTCGGCGGTGCAGCGCATCTAGGCCGGCGCTGGAACGTCCCGGTTGCGGCGCACCCTATTACAGCCGCGCTACTAAACGGTAAAGTGACAATTTCCCGAACGCTGGACGACGGCGATGTCTGTGAACTGCCAGCAGCGCCCAGCAACGACAGTTTGACGGCGACAATGTGCTCCGGCTGGCGGCTGCGCGCCGTCTTCACGCCGGGCCACGCGCGCGGACACCTGTGCTTTCTTGAGGAGACTACCGGCACGCTCCTTAGCGGCGACATGGTGGTGGGGCTGGGGAGCGTCCTGATTGATCCAGACGAGGGCGATATGGCGGACTATCTGGCGTCGCTGCGTCGTCTGTTGGGCTTGCCCATCCGATTGATCGCCGGCGGTCACGGGCCGGCGCTGACTGAACCCTACGCCGTCATTGAAAGCTATATCGCGCATCGCCTACAACGTGAGGCGAAGATTCTGGCGGCGCTTCGGGAAGGAAAAACGACCGTCGCGGCATTGACGGCGACGGTGTATGCCGACACGCCATCCGCGCTGCACCCATTGGCGGCACGGTCGGTACAGGCGCACCTCATCAAACTGGCGCGCGAAGGCAAGGTCGCCTGGCGGACAACTGGCGAACTAGAGCTTACCGACGTTGCCTGAGCCGGTGTACGCAGAGCTAACCACCATACGCAGTTGCCGATTTTGAACAGAAACGCCAACGAAACGGCTGCCGCAGACCGGACAAAACAACGGGTCGCCCGACTTCGGCGCGGGCCACGCAGGGCGGGTCGGCTTGAAGTGAACCGCTTTTAGTTCAACCGGTTCCGGGCCGACGTAGGTGTAAATTTCAGAGTTACAGAAGGTACAAATCACAGGCTTCATGAGCGTCGAGCGTGTTCCTGCGCGCAAAAGATTTCCCGCCGACAGACTGGTTACGCTACCAAAAATGCACAGATGTTCACCGTGACAAAGTTCGCCAACCGCCCGTCCGCTATGGCTTGGTCGGCTATGGGGCTGGCGGTACTAGTGTACGCCAATACGCTGGCGAACGGCTTCACCTACGACGATACACCGATCATCGTCAACAACCCCGCCATCCGGTCGCTGACTGACGCGCCGCGCCTGTTCCTCAGCGGGTACTGGGACCACCGGCAGGCCGGCTTGAGCAACTACCGTCCGCTGTTCGCCGTAACGCTGGCGGTGGACTACGCCGTGTGGGGGCTGCGGCCGGCAGGCTACCACCTGACCAACATCCTGCTCCATGCCTGTAACGTCGGCTGGTTGTTTTACCTGTTGCGGGCGTACCGGGTCGCACCGACGATCAGCGCCCTAGCGGCGCTGATTTTCGCTGTCCACCCCGTCCACACGGAAGCCGTCGCCAACGTCGTTGGACGCGCCGAGTTGCTTGGTATGTTTTTCGGCGGGCTGATGTGGTGGAGTTGGATTCGCGCGCGACGTTCACCGCGGAGAGCCGAATGGTGGCGCGCGGGCGCGGCGGCGGCGTACCTTGCGGCAACGCTGGCAAAGGAAAATATGGTCGTGTTGCCGGCGGGACTGTGGTTGGCGGAAGCTCTACGGATGCGGCGGCGTCTCTGGCGTAGTGGATGGTCGCTTTGGCGGCGTGTGACGCAACCGTACTTTTGGTTGGTTCTCCCGTGGCTGCCGTATGCTTGGTTGCGGCTGGCGAGTGGGCAGGGGTTTCGTCCGGTGGGGGCGTTGTCCGGCAACCCGCTGTACGCGCAGACGTTTTGGGAACGACTGGTGACAATGTCGAGCGTTTCGCTCGAATGGTATCGGCTGGTCTTTTTCGGCTTTCCGCTTAAGCCATGGTACGACGCGCACAACCTTGTCCTGACCCCGACTTGGAGTTGGCGAACCGTCGTCGGCGCGCTTTTGACAATCGGGCTGGCGGCGGGCGCGGCGGCGGCCGTCCGACGGCGTCCGCTGCTGACCTTCGTCGTGGGCTTTTGGTTCACAACGCTGGCGCTGGTCAGCAACGTCTTCGTTCCCATCTGGACAGCTATTGGCGAGCGGTGGCTTTATGTGCCGTCGGCGGCGTACGCGATTGCGCTTGGGTGGGCGCTGGTCAAGCTGGGCGCGGCGGCGAAGCCGACCGCCGCCGTTCACCGGCGGACGGCGGTGAGCGTCGGATTGGGCATCGTACTGACGGCGAGTTACGCCTACGGCGCGGCGCGGCGCAATCTCGACTGGCGGAACGACATCACGCTGTTTTCGCGCTTTTTGGAGACTGACCCGCAGCACCCGCTGCCCTACGTCCTGCTGGCCAACGCCTGTCAAACGACCGACCCGGAGCGGGCGCGGCGCTACTACGAACAGGCGTTGGCGCGGGAGCCGAATTTTTTCCTAGCGTTGCTGGGTTCGGCGCAGCTTGACTTGCGTCAGGGACGTGAGGCGGAAGCGCATGCGACTTTGGCGCGGATCATCGCCGCCAAACCGCCGGAAGTCACGCCGACGGACGCCGACTGGGCGCTGGCGCATGCGCTCTACGCGCGGACGCTGGCGTTGCGTCAGGACGCCGCCGGCGCGACGGCGCAAATTGCGGAAGCGCGTCGCTACGGGCCGCAGGACGGGCCGACGCTGACGAGTTGCGCCATCGCCTACGTGACGCTTGGACGCCTGAGTGAGGCGGAGACACTACTGCAGGAAGCGTTGGCGCTTGGCGTGGACACCGCCGTGGTTCGGTTCAATCTTGGCGCCGTCCGGCTCAAACGGGGCGATCGGGTCGGAGCGCAGGCATGCTTTGAGTCGGCGTTGCGTCTAGACCCAAACTTTGCTCCGGCGCACGCCGCGCTGGAAGTTGTTCGCCGGTCGTCCCCGGACACCGCGCCATGACCCTTGCGGGTCTTGCTTCGACAAGTACGGGGGTCTTTGCGCGGCGGGGAAAGAGGCGTTCTTTTAGAGAGGCGGGTTGGGTGTATACAATGGTTAGACACAATCGGCGGAAACAGACACGGCGGCCGCGCGCCGAAGCCGGACTTGGGGTTGTTCCGGGAAGCCTCAGTTCATAAGCCGGATTGAAACGCGGCGGTTTGTAAACTACCTGTTATGAAAAACATCATCATCGTCACCGGCGGGAATGGCACGCGCGTCGCCGACGCGCTCGTGAGACTCCTCGCCGTCGGCTTCCCGACACGCCTGCACCAAGGACGGCCGACCAGCGCCGGCGACGAACTCGAAATCTGGCGCATTGACCCCGACCGTAGCTCCGGCGCGCTCAACGTCCTCAACGACACCCTGCGTCGCTACCGTCACATCCAACACCTGATGCAGGACGGCGACGGCGAGCCGGGCGTGGCGTCGTTGGCGACCAGTCCATGGGCGATGACGGTCAACACCCAGATTCGAGACTTTGACCCGCTCGCGCTGCCGGGGTTTGACAAACCGATTTCAACCCTGCGCGAACTACTCGCCCACGCGCCCGGCAAACGCGACGGGACGCCCCTGCTCTACGCCTTCTACGAAGATAAAGACCTCGATGTGAAAATCAACCGGGGCTTTTACCAGAAGCCCTTCATCGGTTCGCCCGTCATCGCCGCCTTCGCCGCGTCGCTGACCGACCGGAACTCGCCGGCCGGCAGCCAAATTGACTTCAATACGCTCAAACAAAGTCAGGTTCGTTTCTTCATCTGCGGCAGCGTCTATGGCGGCACGGGGGCCTGCGCCCTGCCCGTCATCGGACAGTTCCTCGCCCGCGAACGGCAGCGCGGCAACCTCAACTGGACCATCGGCGGCTGTCTGCTGATGCCCTACTTCCTGCCGCCACCGCCGCCCTTCAGCCCGCTGCCTGAAGACCGGCAGGCGGACGCGCGCTATGTGGAAGAAGAGGCCCGGCGAATGGCGCAGCAGTACGCCGCGCATGAAGCCTTCGCCGTCCTCAACGACGAAGAACGCATCGCCTTGGCGCGGCAAATCCTCACCCGCTTCTACGCCGACCCGACCGACCTGCCGCTGCGCGCCCGTCACAGCCTCGTCTATTACCGCGACATCCTCGCGCCGACCTTTGACGAACTCTACCTCATCGGCAAACCACAGCCGGACGCCCTCGAACGCTGGAGCAACGGCGGACAAACCCAACGCAACCCGCTCAACGCGACGGAAGTCGTCGCCGCCGTCGCAGCCCTCAACTACTTCGCCGGCAACAGCGTCGGCGGCGGACGGGAGTATAGCCTTGCGTCGGGCGACGCGACGCTTGCGCTGGGGACGCTGCGCCTCTGCGATTTGCCCATTTACACCGTCAACGGTCGGCCGGTGGACGCTGAAAAAGTCTTTCTGGCGACGGCGGTGCTCGTTCACTTGCTGAAATACCAAATTGATTGGGACGCGGACGCGCGTGGCTGGAGCGACGACCCTGGCGGCCTGCGCCGGCTTTACCAGCTTGACCCAACCCGGCAGGAACGTGACCGGCTCGCCTACCAAACGGCGCTTGACCTCATCCGCGACACCATGGTGGATATGGTGTCGCCCGACCGTACGTTAGGGTGGAGTCCTGACATCCGCGCTGACCTCGACAAGCTCATTGCGCCCGGCGCGGAGCGCGCCGTGATTGAGCGAATGAAACGACGGACACGGCTGTTTGGTCTGGCCGCCGACAATACGCCGCAGGAGGCGCTGCGCTTCGGGCAGTCGGCGGTAGCGTTGACTTCATTTGACTTCTACGGCTGGACGCCGCCGCCGGGGTTCAAGCGCGGCGACTACGCCCGACTCGTCTGGGCGGAAGTTTTCGCCAGAGCCGGAGGAGCCGCCGCATAGCATCACCGACCGGCTTAGGAAGTACCTAGGAATAGCCTATGGGGTTGCTCATCAACCAGGGGATGCTTGGTGAAGTCGGGGGGTTTCGTCCCCGCACGTTCTTCCCGATTGATCCGCATCGGGTTACGCCGCCGACGCCCGACCCACGCTTCTTCGAGACCCTGCCGACCGTCTGGGCGACGGCGTACCGGTTTCGGCAGGCCGTCGAGCAGGGCGACGAAACCGCTCGCTGGGAGTGGTTGACATTGTTTGTCCTGCACGCCATGGGCGTCGCCTACCTGACCGAGCCGCTGACGCCTGCCGTGCTGGGGCGCGAGTATCCGCCCGCCTTGCAGCCGGCGCTGGAAACCACCCATCCGCAGGCCGGACAATTTCACGACGTGCAAATCCTGAGCGTCGGTGCAACGACGGTGGGCGGCGTCTATCCCGACGTGATCTTTTTCCCGGCCCGAGCGCGTTCCCGCTGGCGAACCGACGGCTATCTGCGCCCTTACCTTGACGGCGACCTGCTTTCTTGGGCGCGGACGCGGGACGCACTGCTGACGGACGGCTTTGAGCGCGACCGGTGCCACCGTCATCTGCGGTGCGTAGCGCGCGATGCGCTGCCGCTGACCTTCGGAAAAATCCTTGACGCGCTGTGCGACGCAGCGTTTGGTCCTGCGCCCTACGGCCTTGACCAAACGCCCCGTCTGTCGCCGAGTCCAGCCAGCTGGCCGCTCGTTCGCGCGCAGGCGCAGCCGACGGAACTGCTGGAGTTGTACCCGCTGCAAAAACCAAACGCCAACGGCGGGCGAACCTTCTTTCTCGTGGATCGGTTTCCAGCGCCGCCGAGCTGGATGACGACGGCGCTGGGGCCGGGACGACCGTCGCCGGTGAGCTACCGGATGCTGGGGCCGAACGCCCTCGGTGTTGAGACGCGCGGGCGGCTGGAGACGCTCCCGCTGGGGCCGCAGGACGAAATTGTTGATCTGGCGAGCCTGTTTCTCAGCGACTTCACCGGACGGGTGGATTATCCCCGCGACGACCAGCGGTTGGCGCTCATTCATCCGGTGCATCGGCTGCAAGGTCTGGCCGACGCCTCAAAGGTTTCCATCTGCATGGCGCCGGTCACGACGCGGCTGTTGAGCTATTTTCCCGAACTCCTGGCGGAGGACGGGGCGAACTTACGCGCCAAGTTGGCCTTCGATGGGCAAAGCGTGGAATGGACGTTCCAACTCTGCGGACGGGAAGTTCCTTGGACGGCGCGCTACTTCGAGGCGCGCGACCTGACGGTGGCCTCGTTGTCGTTGTGGCCGCCGAAAGTGGACCCGCAGTGGCACTTTTACGCCGCGCATGGCTTGGGACAACGTGAACGCGCCGGGCGCTGGCGACTCGTGGACGAAGCCGGACGGCTGGGCGATCTCTACGAACTGGGCGCGGCGCAGGATGAATACGTCACGTTGCTGACGCCGCCCGCCGCCGATGAGCGTACGCCGAACCGGCCGCGCGCTTTGAGTTGGTGGTGGCCTGTCCAAGGACGCGACGTTGAACGCGGGGTGGTTTTACTGGCTCGCCTGCCTGACGCCGGCGCGCGGCCACTTGCCGATGCTCACCTTGCCGTAGATTTCGGGACAAGCAACACGTCGGTCGCCTTCGCCGCCGCCGGCGTCACTGATACGCTTCGGTTTTCACTGGCGCCGCTGCGCCTGTGGAACGGCGACGGCGCGAATCGCCTTGGGTTTGCCCCGTTCAACTGGGGCGGTGCAAAGGGCTATTTCTCTACCACCCTGCTGACGCGCCGCACCGCCGGTCTGCAAAATGTCACGCCGGACACGCTCGCCGTTGAGCACTTCTTCGCCGCCGCCATCCCAAACCTCTACGCCGACGGCCTCAACCGGATGCTAGCGGCCGGCGGCGGCGTGAACGCTTGGGACCTGCACGACAGCCTCAAGTGGGACCAGGCGCGCACTTCGGCGTACCGCGCGCTGTTCCTGCGCCTGCTGCTGTTGTTCGCCCACGCCGAACTGTTTTTCAATCGGCGTGCGCGTGTGATGGACTACACGTTTACTTTCCCGTTGGCGATGAATAAAACCGACCGGGATGTGTTCCATCAGCAGAACCGGCGCAGCATCAGCGTCGTGCAGCAGCTCTGTTATGGCGCGCGTAATTTTGATGCCGCCGCGCACTACCGAGCGGACGTAGACGAAAGCGCAGCAGCGGCGGCCGGCGCGAACTTACCGCCGAGCCCAGATCGGCTCGATTTATTCATTGACGTAGGCGGCGGGACGGCTGACATCGCCGTGCGGCGTGGGACGGAGATTCTTGTGCTGGACAGCCTACGATTGGCGGGACGGCAATTTTTCCGTACCGCCGAACAAAACCTGTCGCCGCGTCTGAAACTGCGCCGAGCCGAGGTGTTCCGCCGCCACCTGGGGCTGTTGCTAGCCCCGGACGACCTAGCGGCCGCCGAAATGGATGTCGCCGACATGCCGGGACTCCGCGAACACAACCTGCCGCTGCCGACCTTCTACCTGCTGCGCGTCAATGAACTCAAAAGTGAAGTGTTCGTCCACCGTGAGCACATCATCCTGAAGCGTCAGCGCGACGCGACGCTGCCGGAGCATCAGAGCTACCGCGACGCCTACCAGCGATTTTGCGCGCAGTTCTTCTTCCGGCACTTGCTCGCCTACGGGCTGGTGCAAGCGGCGGCGGCGGCGATTGAGCGCAACCTGAATCAAGCGCGGCTGCCCCACGGCGTCCATCTCGTGTTGGGCGGCAACGCCTGGGGGTTGTTGCTTTTTGCGGACTTCGAGCGTTCCGGCGCGGCGCTGCTGACCGAAGCCGAGGCGCTGCTAGACCGACTCAAACGGCGGGCGGGGGCTGGACTGTCGCCTGAAGCGAAAGCCTGTCTGGACGACCTGCGTATTCACGACGTGACGTTGCTCAATGAAGGCGACATCAGCCGCGCTAAAACTAACGTGCCGATTGGGGCGCTGGCGGTGGCGGGAGCGCAAACCGTCCAGCGGCGCACCGCGCCGTTTGCCGGCTTGAATCTGCCGGAAGTGATGGTCAGCGACGGCGCGATGATGCATGGCCCGCGTCCAGTACGGTGGTTTGACCGCTGGAGCGAGCCCGACCTCAAGCGCTTGTTCGAGATGGAGCCGGATACTGATATTCGGCAGGTTACAGTCCAGCCGCCGGGGACGGCGCAGCCGCTTGACCCATTGCTAACGCTGTTTACGTCGCGCGGTTCAACCGACCTCATCCCGCAGCGCAAGTGGGCGACCATCAATGGGTATTTGACGGGCGGCCGGCACTATCCGGCGCTGACACCGCTGGCGCTATTTCTCACAGGCGTTCTCTATGCCGACGCCGACCTTAAGCTGGTGACGAGTTTGCCGGATCATCCGTATCCGCTGATTGAGGACATGGCACGCAAGGCTGGTTTGTATGACGACCAGCCGCCGCTCCCTGACGAACCCGAACCGCGTCGGTCGCCGGTGAGCTACGAGTAGGGCAGCGTCCGGGAGGAGGAAACCAGCATGGACGATGTACTCGCAGTGGCGGCGGCGGCGCTAGCGGCGTTGAGTTTGCTAGGGTTGGCGGCGCTCTATCTCCTCGTGATTCGCCCGCTTCAGGTGCAGGTACGCGAGCAGGCTGAAGACACCGCACAGTGGCGCAAACAAGCGGCGCGGCTTGAACGGCTTGAAGAGCGGTCGCCGTCACCCGGCGACCGACCAACTGACCGGAGCAACACCAAGTTGGAAGCTGACCTGCAGGAACTTCGGCGGGAAGTGGATTACTTGAAAAACAAACTCTCGACGCTACTAACGCCGCCGGAGACGCCGCCGCATCCGTTGCCAAGCATAGGGTATGCGGCGGGGCTGAGGGAGGCGTCACCGCACACGGCACTGCCCGCGCCGCCGCCCGCCGCCTTTGAAAATCAGCGGATTTCGGACATCACGGCGCGTTATCGGGAGCGCCTACGGAGAGGCCACATTGACGCCCTCACCCAGCATTTTTCCGTCAATCCCAACGGCTTGTTTCTGGAGTTGGACGAACACGGTGAACGACTGGTCTTCCCGGCGCAGGAAGTGATTTACGCCGGCGATTTTGAGCAGAACTACCGCTTTGTTTTCGACTGCGCCCAGCCAGGGAGCGGCTATGTCGTTGTTGAGTCGCCGGCGCGACTTGACGCGCAGGGGCAAGTCATTGCACGGGGACGCCTGCGCATCGAGTAGCAGTTCGGGGGGTAGGGCTGTCCTCAGCGTCCAGAGGGAACCGCTGTACACCAAACGGCGACGGTACAAACGTTTTCTCCACCGAGCGCCTTGACTTTGTCACTTGACGCGCCGCGCAACGCGGCGCACAATCGCGCCTTTTGTGCGACGCACTGTGCCGCGTCGCCGGCCCCGCACGACTCCGCCTGTTGTGAGGTGCGCTCCGGTGAAACCCCAGCAGACCGACGCCCAGGCGACGACTGTTAATCCGACGGACGCCCTGCGGGCGCTGTGCGAAAAAAGCCATCCGGCGGTTGCAGCCGAGGCGCTTTCTGAGCTCGAAGCAAAGGCGGTCTGGACGGTTCTCCGCGATGTGACGCCAAGCGTGCGTACGGAGATTTTCAGCCACCTTGCGCCCAGCCTTCAGGTGGAGATGGTCGGGACGCTGCCGCGCGCCGAGATGGCGCGGCTGCTGTCTGACATGCCGCCTGATGACCGCGCCGACCTGTTTCGGCGGTTACCGGAAGAATACCGCGACGCTGTGCTGCCGGCGCTGGCTGAAGCCGAGCGTGAGGACATTCGGCGCTTGACGAACTATGCAGACGGGACGGCGGGGGCGGTGATGACCTCCGACTACGCCACGCTGCCGCCGGATTTAACGGTCGCCGCCGCGATTGAGCGCCTGCGCGAAGTCGCTCCCGACAAGGAAACGATTTACTACTCGTATGTTGTGGACGACGACCGCCGCCTGCTTGGCTTCGTGTCGCTCAAGGACCTGATTTTGGCGCGACGCGACGCTACTGTGCGCGACATTATGCACGAAGATGTCATCTTTGCCCGGACGAGCGATGACCAGGAAGACGCCGCGCGCATCATTCAAAAGTACGATCTCATTGCGCTGCCGATTGTCAACGAAGACGGCGCACTGGTCGGCATCATCACGCACGACGACGCCATTGACATCATCACGCAGGAACACACCGAGGACATGCGGCGCTTCATGGCGATCACCGGAAGCACGGGGACGGACGGCTATTTGCGGACGCCCTTCTGGAAGCATGTTCAACATCGGGTAGGGTGGTTGGTTGGTCTGGCGGCGCTAGGGTTGGTATCGGGCGTCATTATCCACAAATTTGAGGAGACGTTGACGCAGGTCATCATTCTGGCGCTCTACATGCCGATGGTGGCGGACACCGGCGGCAACACCGGCAGTCAATCGGCGACGGTTGTCGTCCGGGCGCTGGCTCTGCGTGAAATCACACCGCGCGACGCCTGGCGCGTGTTTTTCAAAGAACTGCAAGTCAGCGTCTTTCTAGCCGCCGTACTGGGCTTTTTGGCGTGGGCGAAGGTGATGTGGCTGTCGCAGGGAGCGGAATTGCCCCACGGCGTTACCTTGGCGGGCGTTGCGCGCGTCATTGCCGTGGCGCTTGCTGTGCAGGTGGTAACGGCGACGCTCATCGGCGCGCTGTTGCCGCTGGCGGCTGCGCGCTTGAAGTTTGATCCGGCTGTGATCGCCAGCCCGGCGCTGACGACGATTGTGGACATCACCGGTTTGCTGATTTACTTCTTCACAGCGCGCTGGCTGCTTGGCGTGTAGCCGTAATGCGGCGCTCACACCGGCGGCAGTCCCCAACGACGCACTGTGCCGTCCGCACTACATGAGAAAGCGTACGCGCCGTTCGGGTGAAGGGCGACATGGTGAACTCGATCCGTGTGGCCGGTGAAACGGATGATTTCGTGGCCGCTTTCAATATCCCACAGGCGAACCGTCCAGTCGTCACTGCCCGACAGCAGGCGTTTGCCGTCGGACGAAATCGCCAGACTGTTGACGTAGTTGCCATGGCCGATGAAAACCTGAAGCGGTTTGCCGTCGGCGACTTCCCAAAGGCGAATTGTCGAATCCAGACTGACGGAGGCGACCCGCCGCCCGTCGGGCGTGAAGACTACCTGCGATGAGCCGTAGGGGATTTGCCCAATATCGAGCCGCTTGATGCGGCGGCGAGCCTCGCTCTCAGCGGTTTTGACCTGCTTGAGTTCACTGCCGACAAGGCGTTGGCGGTCGTCCGAGATGGAAACGCTCAGCGAATCGTAGGTGGTTTCATCCGGCGGCAAGTACAGCAGACGGCGGCCGGTCTCTGTCGCCCACAGATGAATGTCGCCCGCAACGGTCATGACAATCACCGATTGACCGTCCGGCGCAAAGGCGGCGCAAGCGATTTCGTCAGCGTGTTGGGTAAAACGCCGTAGTTCACGACCGGAAGCTGTCTCCCACAACCGAACCGTCTTATCCTGCCCGCCGGTGACGATTTGGCGGCCGTCCGGCGAAAAGGCGACTGTCGTCACCAACGTATGCCCGAACAACCGGCGCAACTCACTGCCGCTCTGGGCGTCGCGCAACCGGAGGCTGTCATCCGCACCGCTAAACAGGGCTGTCCGGTTGTCAGGACTCAGCGCCATGCAGCGCACCGGAAACATCCGCCCGGCGGCGAAACGAGTAATCTCCCGTCCGTCCTCCGTGGCGAACATACCAATGGTCTGATCACGGCGCGCAGAGTGAAAGAACTCCCCGTCCCGTGAGAAGGCGATGCTGTTGGGATAGCTGTGACCAGCAAAGACAGCGATTTCACCAATTTTCTCCGCGACGCGCGGCGGAGGCGGCGCAACGGCGGCCACTTCCTGAAGTCGGACAGGGCCGTTATGCACAATCGGAGCCACCTCGGTCAGCGGAGTTGTCACAATTTCGAGGGTCGAACTCAAATCGAAAAGCAGCGGCACGCCCGATCCCTCGGCGGTCAGCGCCGGCAGGCCGGAGACAACCGCCGGTGAAGCCGACGTCGCACCACCAAGCGTGAATTTGCCGGATGAGTAACCAAATGTCGTCTCGCCCATCGCCGCCAGCAATTCGCGTGCAAGTTCTTCCGCTGTGGGGCGATTAGCAGGGTCCTTCTCAAGCGCATGCATGACGACCCGCTCAATTTCCACCGGGATCGCCGAATTGTAGCCCCGTAGCGGCGGCGGCGGATCGTTGACCTGCATCCACATCACGGCGACAAAATCATTGTCCGGCGACTCAAACGGCAGTTTGCCGGTGAGCATCTGGTACATCATGATGCCTAAACTATAGACATCCGCCTTGCCATCGTAGGGCTTGTTGCGCATGCGTTCCGGCGACATGTACTCCGGCGTCCCCATCAAAATGCCGGTCGCCGTCAGGTTGGGTCGGCCCGGTCCCTTGGGCGGACGCGCCAGCTTGGCGATGCCGAAATCCAGCACCTTGACAATTTCGCCGCGCCGGGTCCGGTGCAGAAAGATGTTGTCCGGCTTGATGTCGCGGTGAACGATGCCCGAAGCATGGGCTTCGGTTAGTACGTCGCACACCGGGATAATGATTTCCACACAGCGTTCTAAGGGGAGAACAAAGCGCTCCTGCAACTCGTCGCTCAGCGGTCGGCCGTCCAGCAACTCCATCACGAGGTAGGCATAGCCGTCCTGCGTGATGCTGAAATCGAGAACGGCGACGGCGTTCGGATGGGAGACCGAACAGGCGGAGACGCCTTCCTGCCGAAAGCGTTCAAGGTTTTCAGGCGTAGTATTGTGAACGTTATGGTGCAAGACCTTGACCGCCACCGGGCGATTGAGATTCAAGTGCGTCGCCCGGTACACCGCGCCGAAGCCGCCGACGCCGATTTTGGCGTCGAGGCGATACTTGCCGTCGAGGGTGACACCAATGAAAGGATCGGGGATCGTCGTCAAGGTCTGGTGTCTCCACGAAGAACCGAAGCTGTGCGGGATAAGCCGCTATTTTGCGCCAAACCACGCCGCCTGACAACTCAGCGTTGAAGCTCGGCTTTTGACGGCTAAGTATAGCAAAATTTCAGCCCCATAGTTGCCGATGTAACATCACCGCGCTTTGTCTTGCCTGATCCGGCGGTCGGCGAATGGTGGAGGACGTATGGATATTCCGGTGAATCCAACCGCGCTCTTGGTTGTCCTTGGGACTGTTTTCGTAGGCGTTCCGCTTTTGGTGTACGGCGGGTTGCCGCTTCTTATCAAATTCACCTACCGCCAGCCGGCTCGGTATCGTCTGCCGCCGGAGCCGATGGATAGGCTACTGGTAGAGGGCGGCCCGGTGTTTCGCGCCTTAGACGACCAACTCAAGCTGCTCGGCTTCAGGCTTGTCGCCGCCTCATCGTTGGGCGTGGAAAACCGGCTGGGGGTTTATCGAAGTTCCATAGACACCTGCTTCGTCACCCTTGCAGTCATCAGTGGGACGGTCACGGTGGATTTCACCCAGCCTTATGCGGACGGTTTCAACTTGTCCTTGACGAATGCGCCGTTTCCGTCGGTTTTTCCCACTTGGGAACGGAAAACGGTGTACCGATTGCCTGGTGAGTCCGACTTGGGCCGCTTGTATCAAGTCTTCAAAGCCATCCGAAGTCGGGAAAAACGAACGCCGAAGGCGATTACACCGGGATTTGAACTTACCGACATTGAAGCTTTTTGCAACGACGAGGTGCAGCATCTCATCCGACGGGGCTTTTTGTCGGCGCGCAACCCGGAGCGGTTGACCCTCAAAGGTGCGTATGCCATGACGTTGCCTCTGCTGCCGCCCTTCAAAGGGCTTCTCCTCAGCGCCGAGAAAGCGCGGACGATGCGGGCGGAGTGGTCGGGCGGTGGACGTCCATTTTAGAGCCGTTTCTGCGTCAGCATAGCGAAACCCAGTGTGAAACACGCCAAATGCGGGCCAAATCGCTGCATCGCCTCGGAAAGCGCACCGGCTTCCGCCCCTAGGGCAAAAAGCGCCCGGCATAGACGGCTTCCGTACAAACGTGGTCTCATGGCTGCGCCATGGCCGACGCAAACACTCACCCCACCTCAGCTTCGGTCGCCGTCCGGCGCGTCCTCTGGACGCTCCTGAGCGCCAACCTGCTAGTGGTTATCGCCAAAGCCGTCGCCGGTTGGCAGGCCGGGTCGCTGGCTGTCCTGAGTGACGCCGCCCACTCGCTGACCGACGCCGCTAACAACCTCGTCGGCGTCTGGCTCATGCGTGCCGCCGCCAAACCTCCCGACCGCGAACACCCCTACGGCCACGCCAAGCTGGAGCCGATTGGCGCATTCGTGGTGTCGGCGCTGATGGGCATTATCGCTTACGAAATTGGGCGGGAAGCCGTCCGGCGTCTGTGGTCGGGGACGGCCGCGCCGGCCGACCTGACCACCCTCACCTTCGCCGTCATGCTCGGTACGCTCGTCGTTAACCTGCTGGTCGTCTGGTATGAGCGCCGCGCCGGACAACGGCTCGGCAGCCCGTTTCTGCTGGCGGACGCCCAGCATACGCTCAGCGACGTGTACGTCACGCTGGGCGTTCTGGCCGGTCTTGTCGGGATGCGGCTCGGCTGGGTGTGGCTCGATCCCGTCATTGCGCTGGTTGTTGTTGCGGCGGTGGGCTGGGGCGCATACCACGTCCTGGTGACGGCGATTGACGACCTGATGGACGCCGCCGCCGTGGACGGCGACGACCTCATTGCGCTGGCGCGGCGACATCCCGATGTCGCAGATGTCCGCCACGTCCGGTCGCGGGGACGCGGCGCGTACGGTTTCGCCGAACTCACGCTGGTTTTTCGGCACAACGACTTGCGCCGCGCCCATGCGACCAGCGACCTTTTGGAGGAAGAGATTCGACAGGCGTACGGGATCGCCCACATCACCATCCACCTTGAACCGGCCGAAACCGCCGCCTCAAACGCTCTGAACGCAGAGGAAGCGTCCGTATGACTCAAGCGCGCGAAGTCGCCGTTCTGGCCGGCGGCTGTTTCTGGTGTTTGGAAGCCGTGTACCTCGCCATGCGCGGCGTTGAAAAAGTGGTTTCCGGCTACGCCAACGGGCGGACGCCCAACCCAACCTATCAACAAGTGTGTTCTGGTCAAACCGGTTACGCGGAAGCCGTGGAAATCACTTTCGATCCGCAGACGACAAGCTACCGTGACCTGCTTGATGTCTTCTTCGTCATCCATGACCCGACGACGCTCAATCGGCAGGGGGCGGATGTCGGTACGCAGTATCGCTCCGGCATTTACTACCTAACGCCCGAACAGCAGGCGACGGCCGAAGCCGTCGTTGCGGAACTCACGGCTCGGAAGGTGTTTGACGCGCCCATCGTGACGGAGATTGAGCCGCTGCGGAACTTTTATCCGGCCGAGGACTATCATCAGAATTACTTTGCGCGCCATCCGTATCAACCCTACTGTATGGCGGTTGTCGCCCCCAAAGTCGCCAAGTTTCGCCAGCATTTCTTCGACAAGGTCAAGTCATAAACCGTCGGCCTATGCCTGACGCCGCCACGCCGCCCACTGCGTCCGTCGTCGCCGCATCAAACGTTGAACCACTCGTGGTGCGCGGCGCGCGCGTCCACAACCTCAAAAACATTACGGTCGCCATCCCCTACGAAAAGCTGACGGTTGTCACCGGCGTGAGCGGGTCGGGCAAATCGTCGCTGGCTTTTGACACGCTCTACGCGGAAGGCTATCGCCGTTATGTCGAGTCGCTGTCGGCCTACGCCCGGCAGTTTCTAGAGCGCCTGCCAAAGCCGGACGTGGATGAAATTTCGGGGATATGCCCAGCGATCGCCGTCCAGCAGAGACATCAGACGCGCCAGCCGCGCTCGACCGTCGCCACGCAGACGGAAATCTACGACTACCTGCGGCTGCTCTACGCCCGCGTCGGCGAGGTGTACTGCCACCGGTGCGGCACGCGCGTGCGGCGCGATACGCCGCAGTCGGTGGTCGAAGAGGTTTTGGCTTTGCCGGAAGGCGCGCGCTTTTACGTGACTTTCCCCTTGGCGGCGACCGCCGCGCCGCCGCCCGACGCCAAGCCCAAGCGCCCGCGCAAGAAAGACGCGGCGGCGACGCGGGTACAGGTCGTCGCGCAGTTGATGAGCCTGCTGCAACGCGGGTTTCGGCGCTTGCTTGCGGATGGGCGGGTGATTGAGCTGAATACGCCGGACGACTTTCCCCACGAGACGTTGGAAGGCATCGAGGTCATCGCCGACCGGTTGACGGCGCGTCCCGATGCGGCGTCGCGCCTGACGGATTCCGTTGAAATGGCTTTTCGTGAAGGTCACGGCGAGATGGCGGTTCACGTGGTGAGTCCGACGCCGGCCGTGATGCGGTTTGGGGAACAGTTCGCCTGTAAGGCTTGCCGGCTGACCTACCCGCCGCCCGAACCGACGTTGTTCAGCTTCAACAGCCCGTACGGGGCATGTCCGACCTGTCAGGGCTTCGGCAGCACCATCGGCGTGGACATGGCCAAAGTCATTCCCGACGCCGGCCGCTCGCTGGCCGACGGCGCGGTGGACGCCTTCGAAAAGCCGCAGCTTGATTGGGCGAAGCGCGAGCTATACGCGGTTTGCAAGCGACATCGGATTCCATGGCGTGCGCCTTTTCGGAGCCTGACGGACGAACAAAAGCGGCTGGTGATTGACGGCGAGCTGCAGGGCGACTGGGGCGGCGTGCGGGGCATTTTTGATTGGCTTGAGACGAAGAAGTACAAGATGCACGTCCGCGTGTTGCTGGCGAAGTATCGCGGCTACACGACCTGCCCGGACTGCAACGGCGGCCGCCTGCGCCCGGAAGCGCGCGCCGTACGGGTCGGCGGACGCGATTTGCCGTCCGTCACGCGACTTTCCATCCGGGAGGCGCTGGACTGGTTTACGGCGTTGCCCGACCGGTTGACGCCGGAAGGCCGCACAATCGCCGCCCGCCTGCTTGAGGAAATCACCAGTCGGCTGCGCTTTCTGAGTGACGTCGGCCTCGACTATCTGACGCTCGACCGGACGGCCGGGACGCTGTCCGGCGGTGAGGCGCAGCGCATTCAGCTCGCCACGCATCTGGGGGCGGCGCTGACTGGTGCACTGTACGTTTTGGATGAGCCGAGCGTCGGCCTGCATCCACGCGACACGGCGCGGCTGGTGGCGACGCTGGCGCGTTTGCGCGACGGCGGGAATACGGTCGTTGTCGTCGAGCATGATGAGACGACGATTCGCGCAGCGGATTACATTGTGGACATTGGCCCCGGCGCGGGTGAGCAAGGCGGAGAAGTCGTGTTTCAGGGGACGTATGACGCGCTGCTGCGCGATCAACGCTCGCTGACGGCGGCTTACCTACGCGGCGACCGACGGATTCCGCTGCCGGCGAGACGCCGTTCGTGGACGCATGCGATTCGTTTGCGCGGGGCGGCCGTCCACAACTTGAAGGGGATTGACGTGGACATCCCGCTGGGCGTACTGACGTGCATCACGGGTGTTTCGGGATCAGGGAAGTCCACGTTGGTTCACGAGGTGTTGTGTCGGGCGCTGGCTTCGCCGGAAGCGGCGGCCGCCGTCTGCGCTTCGATTGAGGGTCATGAGCGCGTCACACAGACCATCGTGGTTGACCAGTCGCCGATTGGGCGGTCGTCGCGGTCGAATCCGGCGACGTACATCAAGGCCTACGATGTCATCCGGGAAGTTTTTGCGCAGACGCCGGAAGCGCAGCGCGCCGGTTTTGGTCCTGGCCATTTTTCGTTCAACGTACCGGGTGGACGGTGTGAGACGTGTCAGGGCGCGGGAACGGTGACGATTGAGATGCAGTTTCTCGCCGATGTCGAGTTGCCGTGTGAGACCTGCAACGGAACGCGCTTTACGCCGGAGGTGCTGGCCGTACGCTTTCGTGGAAAAAACATTCACGAAGTGTTGCAGTTGACCGTCCGCGAGGCGCTGGTGCACTTCGACGGCGTACGGAAGCTGACCGAGCGGTTGCGCGTTTTGGATGAGGTAGGGTTGGGTTACCTGCGACTAGGGCAGCCGGCGACGACGCTCTCCGGCGGCGAGGCACAGCGGCTCAAGCTGGCGGCGCATATCGCCGAGGGCGCGGCTGCCGGGGCGCTGTTGATTTTCGATGAGCCGACGACGGGTTTACACTTCGCCGATGTTGCCGTGTTGCTGGGGGTATTTGAACGGCTGCTGGCGGCCGGGGCGTCGTTGTTGGTCATTGAGCACAATCTGGACGTGATCAAGACGGCGGATTGGGTGATTGATTTGGGGCCGGAAGCCGGTGTTGGCGGGGGCGAGGTAGTCGCCGTCGGCCCGCCGGAAGCCGTGGCGGCTGTTGCGGCGTCGCACACGGGGCGGTTTTTACAATCGCTTTTTGCGACCGGACGACTTGCTCCATAAAGAGCTTGGAAGCGCCGTCCTATTTGGAACGTGAACAAAGCGCCCAAACAGAAGCGCAGCCGTGCCAGAGCTGTTTTTTTTTCGAGTAGAGATAGCGCGTGCGCTGGCTTGGAGGGCGGCGGTAGCGACGCCTCGATAGGTTCACGTAGGGAGCGCACACCAGCATCTATGGCGGACATGACGACGAAGAACGCCCCAACTTTTCCGCCGCGCGGTTGTCCTGCTCTGACGCGCTGTGACCACTTCCCGCCGCCGACCGGCAGGTTAACTCGCCACATTTTGTTGAAGTGCACCGGCTCTCGGAAAGGTTACGTACTTACGTTGCCTCTTTCCTGCCCTGCCGCTAATCATGGCTTGTAGCCCGGAGTCGGGCTTTCCATAATCCACGTCGGAACCAAGATGCCTCGTGTACTAAGGAGAATGTCCAATCGTGCCGGTCATTGAATCCGCCGCCGCCTGCCGCTTTGGGGGCGAGCACGCCCAACTCGTTGAACAACTCTACAAGCTTATTGAACGCCTCTGGCAAGAACATCGCACCTCCCCCACCCGCGCTGGAGATGAGCTGATCTATGCCTTTGGCAACCTCGACTGCGTGGTGGTGATCAATCAGGATGTGCTTGGCGCGCTGGTTGAAGTCAAAACCAAGCTTGGCAACGTGGATTGCCAAGCTAATGAACAGGGCGAAATCACGGCAACGCTCAACACCGACCCCAAGGAAGGTGGACGTGAGGACGGCGACGTGGGGAAAATCCTTAGCTTTGCTGTGCGGGCGCTGGACGACTACTACTACAAGCGCCGTGTGGCGTGACGGCGTCCGCCGTGCACAACCATAGGCCGCCCTACCAAGCGTTTCTGGCGGCCGGCGGGTTGGTCGCGCTGGATCAACTGAGCAAGGCGTGGGCCTACTGGTCGCTGCGCCCAACAGACGCCGTTGTACGGATCATTCCGGGCTTTTTTCACCTTCGGTACGCCGAAAATCCAGGCATCGCCTTCAGCCTCTTTAACAGCGGTACGCCCACTATGCGGCTAACGCTGTTGGGTATCGCCGTCTGCGCCGCCGTCGGCGTGAGCCTCTATCTCTGGTGGACGCCGAGCGACCGCCGCCTCCTACGGGTGACGCTGACGTGTCTGCTGGGCGGCATTCTGGGTAACGCCATTGACCGCGTCGTTCACGGCGCAGTCGTTGATTTCCTCGACGTTCACTGGGGAACGTGGCATTTCCCAACGTTCAATGTCGCGGACAGTTGCATCACCATCGGCGCGTTCCTGTTGGCGCTGGATACACTGGGCGATCTACGACGTGCGCCGAAACCAAGCGCGTAAACCGCGTATGGCGGGTTGGGATGCAGACATCGTATTGTCGGCGCGGGCGTCACTGGATTAGCGATTCGGTATGTGGGCTGGACGCACAACGCTCAGATCATCGCGCTCGACAGGGCAGCGCGGCTTGGCGCAAGATTCTGGTCACGGGCAGTGGGTGCCCAATGTGACGCACGAGCGGGTCACGCCGGACGACTTCGCCAGCCCGACGCCCAACGCCATCTGGTGGGTACTGCGCCGGTACGATTTGGCTGCCTTGCCGGTATGCGGATGCCGAACACACGAGGCCGAATCCCAAGCGGATTCCAAGCGAAATCAGGGACGGGCGGCGCGAGAGATCGCGTCGGTTACGAGTCCCGGCGAATGTTTCGCTATAGCGTCTCAGGGCTGACTTTTTCCACAGTGTCTGCCTCGGCGACGACATAGCAGGGCTGCGCTGTCGTCAACCACGGGCGTTGCTCTACTTCGGGAGGCGTCAACACGTGGATGTCGCACGCCAGCACAAAGTACTTTGAACCGTCCGCATTGCCCAACCGCCAGCTGTCGCCGTAGAGATGTCTAAAGATCGCTTCACGTCGCTCAGCGCCGACCGTGCCCTCCATGACCCAGTTTTCCGGTACGCGATACCAGACGGTGAATGTTTGCTTGAAATTTGGGTTGAAGACATGCGTCCCTAAGTTGTCGTCCCAAAACCCAAGCGTATCGTTGATTGTCACTCGCAGGTATTTCGTCGCGGTTGACCTCGCCTTGGGGTCTGTTCGAGCGGCATCTGCTGTGGAAGCGGCGCGAGCTTCCGATGCGACGGCACCCTGACTGCACAGCTCGATGCATCGTTGCTTGGCGTACTCTCGAGCTGAGAAGCCTTCTCCCTCCGGTGGTGACACGATGTACGGGTCGTCCCCGAACGCCATGTACTGAGCGTAGAGACTCTCGGCGTCCATACCCGGCTGGAAGTACTCGGTCAGACTCCTGTCCACGATTTGGCGGGCGGCGGCGACCGCTTCGGCCCAAGTTGGGTACTGGGAGTGTATGTATGTCTCCTCGTCATCCATGTAGTGGGCATTGTTCGCCACCCGCACGACAAACATAACGAACGCCTCCTTGCTGAAAGGTTTGCGTTTCAGCCGACACACCGAACGCAGCGCGTCGGCTGGAAAAGCGTGTTGGACGGACTGACAGACGGGTATGACAACAAAAAAGGTCTGCCCCATCAAGACTTTTTCAGTGCTGGCGCAGTTTTCAAGACTATGTGGCAATGCTTGGCGTAAACGCGCCGAAAAACTTGTCGCCGGGGAAACCACCGCGCCGTGCGGGCAGTGCATGACGGAACGCCGCCACACGGGAAAGCGGCGCGTCCAACCACCGCACGCCAAACGGCGAATTATCGCTACACTGATTCGGGATGTGCGCTAAAAAGCATCTGCGCAATGCGTTGAATGAGCGGTTTGATCCCTTCGCCTGTCACAGCCGACACCGGAAAGCACTCGATGCCCAATTCTGCGCAGTGCGCGCTCAACGCCGCCGTCCGCGCTGGATCGGCGATATCCTGCTTGGTGGCGACGGCTAGACGCGGTCGGGCAGCGAGTTCAGGATTGTAAAGCGCCAACTCGCGCTCAATGGCGTCATAGGCTGCGACCGGCTCGCGTTCCGCCGACACTGAAACATCCACCAGATGCAGCAACAAGCGCGTACGCTCGACGTGCCGCAAAAACTGAAGACCTAGCCCACGTCCTTCGTGTGCGCCTTCGATGATGCCCGGAATGTCGGCGATGACAAAGCTCCGGTAGTCTTCCAATCCAACGACGCCAAGGTTGGGGACTAGCGTCGTGAACGGATAATCGGCGATCTTGGGGCGCGCAGCGGAAACCGCCGCAATGAATGTGGATTTGCCGGCGTTTGGGTAGCCAAGCAGTCCGACATCGGCAAGGAGCTTGAGTTCAAGCCGCAGTGTCCGCCGTTCGCCGGGGCGGCCCGGTTCGTGGCGGCGCGGCGCACGGTTGACCGATGAAGCAAAACGCGCATTGCCTCGTCCACCACGTCCGCCCCGTGCAACGGCGACGGTTTGCCCCACCGTCGTCAGGTCAGCTAGGCACTCGCCAGTATCAGCGTCATAGACGAGCGTCCCCACGGGAACATCCACAATACAGTCTTCGCCATCGCGCCCATGGCGATTGTTGCCCTCGCCATGGCCGCCACGTTCGGCTACATAGCGCGGGTTGTAGCGAAACATCAGTAAGGTATTGAGATGTTGGCTGGCGCGGAGGTATACCGTCCCGCCCTTGCCGCCGTCACCGCCCGACGGGCCGCCACGCGGGACAAACTTTTCACGGCGAAAAGCCATACAGCCATTGCCGCCGTCACCGCCCGCGACGTGAATGATGGCTTCGTCAACAAACATCGGGTGGGGAAAGCAAAGCCCAAGGCCGCGCGCGACCTTGGGCTTGGGCGTTAAGGATTGGGAAGTCTAGGGAAGTTCGGCGAACGCCGTTCAAACAGCGGCGGCGGTCTCCGGGCCAGCTGCTGCGGCAGCCGGTGCTTCGAGTGGAATCACCTCGATGTAACGCCCTAGCCGACCGCGATCGCGGAACAGCAGGTGTCCGGCCGTTAAGGCAAAAAGCGTATGATCACGCCCCATGCCGACGTTTTTGCCTGGCTTGAAGCGCGTGCCGCGCTGCCGGACGAGAATTTCACCGGCCTTGACAAACTGATTGCCGAAGCGTTTGACGCCCAATCGTTTGGAGTGCGAGTCGCGTCCGTTGCGCGAACTCCCGACGCCTTTTTTGTGAGCCATAACCTGTTCCCTCGCGTAGTCAGTTCTGTGGTTTGTTTGGCTCGGCCGCCGCCTCAATGCGCTGCACTAGCAAGGCCGTGAATTTCTGGCGATGACCGCGCTTGCGTCGGTACTGCTTTCGCCGTTTGAACTTAAAGACGATGATTTTCTTGGCGCGGCCGTGACCGATGACCGAAGCCGTTACGCGCGCATCCGTCAGACGCGGCGTGCCGACCTTGAGTTCCGTACCGTTGTGTAGCGCCAGAACATCGAGCTGCACGGTTTGTCCCGGCTCCACATCAAGACTCGGCACTTGGATAATATCACCTTCAGCGACTCGAAACTGCTTCCCGCCCGTGGCGATAATCGCATACGACATAACTTCAACGCTCCCCTCACCCCCCGCGCTGATTTGTGATGGGCGGCGACGTTTTAGGTCAAAGCCGTGACTCTATTGACAGGAAACAGCCGCTGTCAAGTGCTCAATTTCGCGCCAACCGCAACACCGGATTTCAGCGGGCGTTTGTCAACCTCGGCAATGCCGCCCGTTGCCTTGTCTTTTAGTCCCGACTAATGTGCCCGGCGCATCGCCCCTGCTGCGTAACTTCCTTGAGACTTATGCTTTTGGAGATTGGCCATGTTGCACGGTCGTTCTCATCACCCATCGGTCGCCCTACGGGTTGGGACGTGTCTGGTGGTTGTTTTGATTGGCGTCTGCGGTCTCCCTACAGGAGGCTTTGCACCTGCTTCGCGCTTGACCGGACGCGCCGCCGACAAGGACGACTCGTTCCACGAAACGCTTCAGTTCGTCGCCCGCGTTACACGCCGCGATCTTGGTCGTCAGGCGGAGCAGCGCCTTGCATCCGGGGCCGTCATGCTCGACCTCGGCGACAGCTTTCAGCACGTCGCGCTAGCGCGGCGTGAAGCCGACGGACGTGTGACCGTTGCCTGCGTTGGCAGCGTGTCCGAAGCGGAGGCGTTCCTGCGCGGCGACACTGACGGCTCGCGAGGCGGCCACGCCGACAACACTCCCGGCCGGCTTCCCAACCGCGACATCGTGTTGCCCCCGACATGGATGCAGGCCGGCGCGGCGACTGGGCCGGCGGCCAAACACGAAAACGTACAAGGCTCGACCATCATCATTCGCAACCAGAACGACCCCGGCGTCGGCTTCAACGATCCGACCCCGGCGACGCCGGTCGGCGGCAATCCCGGCACCACCCTTGGGCAGCAGCGGCTCAACGTCTTCCAGCGGGCAGCTGAAATCTGGGGTGCGACACTCCGTAGCAGCGTTCCGATTATCGTCAATGGGCGGTTCACGTCGTTGCCGAGCGGCGTTCTCGGCTCCGCTGGGACAACCTCGATTTTTCGCAGTTTCCCAAATGCACCGTTTGGCGACACGTGGTATCACTACGCGCTGGCAAACGCGCTGGCTGGATGGGATTTGGCACCGCAAGAGCCACTGCGTGCGCAGATCAACACGAACTTCAGCACGAACTTCACGTTTTACCTTGGTCTTGACAACAACGCGCCGCCCGACCAGGTGGACTTGTTGACCGTAGTGCTCCACGAACTCGCCCACGGGCTAGGGTTCAGCACGTTTGTCAACATAGAGAACGGGCGCAATGCAGGGGCGAGCGACGAGAACCCGGACGGCGGCTTTACGGATTGCTACGCGCGATTGCTGCGCGATGAGAATCTCAATCTGAACTGGAATCAGATGACGGCGGCGCAACGGCAGGCGTCGGCCATCAATACCAGCAACCTGACGTGGACAGGCGCGACGACGCAGAGCGCGCTGCCGGTGGCGCTGGAGCCGTCCCCGGTGTTGCGTATCGAGCGCGACCCGCCGGTAACGTTCGCGGTCAATCAGGCGACGTTTGGCGGCGCAATTACGCTGGGCGGACTGACCCGCCCGCTCATCGCGGCGCAGCCGCCGCTGGCGTGCGGGCCGCTGTCGAATCCGGGGGCGGTCAACGGGAATCTAGCGTTGGTGGATCGGGGCGACTGCCCGTTTGTGGACAAGGCGTTCAATGCACAGCAGGCCGGCGCGCAGGGCGTCATCATCGCCAACAACGTTGCGGGCGGTTTCACTCCCGGTGGGACGGCGGCGAATATCACGATTCCAGTGGTGGGGATTTCTCAGGCGGACGGCGCGACCCTGCGCGGCTTTCTGTCGAGCGGAAGCGTCACGGCGACGCTGCGGCTCGACCCGACGCGCTTGGCCGGGACGACCAACGGGCGGCTGCGGATGTTTGCGCCGAATCCGCGTCAAGCCGGCTCGTCGGTTTCGCACTGGGACAACACGGTACGTCCGCGCCTGCTGATGGAGCCGGCGATTACGCCGCGCCTGCCGCGCACGCAGGATTTGACGCTTAACCTGTTGCGAGACCTTGGGTGGACGGTGAACCCGATTTTTTCGGCAAGCGGGGTGGTCGTTCCGGCGAGCGGATCGAGTGCGCCGCAGCAGGTCGCCGTCAATGCGGTCGGTGAGTGGACGATTTCAGGGATTCCCGACTGGGTGACCGGATTCCCTGCCGCCGGCAATCTACTGACGCCGGTGAACTTTCAAGTTGCACCGAATCCGGGGCCGGGGCGAACGGCGACCTTGACGCTCAATCCCGGCGGCAACACGTTCACGATTACGCAGAGCGGTGCAGGGGAAGTCGCGCCAAGCTTCACCAGCCCGAGTGCGGTGACATTCACGGTCGGGCAGGCGTCCAGCTTCTTGGTGACGGCGAGCGGCTTTCCACCGCCCAACATCACATTGGTGAGCGGAAACTTGCCGCCGAGCTTGACCTTTACGGGCGGTCTCGGAATCGCCTCGTTGGTCGGGACGCCGACAGCCGGCGACACCGGCGCATATTCCCTCGTGGTGCGCGCAGCAAACAGCCTAGGCGCCGTGACACAAAACCTGACAGTGACGGTCGGACAGGGACTTTGCACGTTCGCCGTGACGCCGACCACCGTCAACGTCGGCGGCGACAGTCTGACCGGCGTCCAACTGACGGTGACAACCGGGTCAAGCTGCGCGTGGGAAGCGACGGTACGCAACACGGACGCGCCGTGGATTAAGGTCATCGCCGCACAGTTGGCGGGTGGGCGTCTTGTTCTCCCCCGCATGGTCGGGGCGCTGGGAGATGTCAACCGGCGGCTGGTGCTTTCCGGCATCGGCAACGGCACAGTGACCATCGCCGTCGGGCGCAACCCGCGCCCCACGCCGCGTACCGGAACGTGTTTTGTCGCCGGGCAGGTCGTGACCGTCACGCAGGCCGGCTCGTCGGGAGCAAGCGCGCCGGTTGGTTCCACGATGGCAATGTTCCGCCCATCCAACGGTTATATGTACCTCAAAAACCAGCTCATCTCGGATTTCGCCGATCAGGACTTCTTCTATGGGTTAGGCGGCGACATTCCCCTTGCGGGAGACTGGGACGGCGACGGGATTGATACGCCGGGGATTTACCGCAACGTCAACGGCGCGATGACGTTTTTCCTCATCAACAACAACACGGGTGGTTTTGCCGACGTGTCGTTTGCCTTCGGGCAGCCCGGCGACATTCCGATTGCCGGTGACTGGGACGGGGACGGGACGGTGACGGTTGGGGTGTACCGTCCAAGTACACAGACGTTTTTCCTGCGGAATGCGTTGGCGGCGGGGAATGCCGACCTGACGGTGACGATCACGGGCGCGCAGGCGACTGACCTGCCCATCGCCGGACGGTGGACGGCCGGGAGCAACGTGACCGGATTGGGACTGTATCGGCCGAGTACGGGACGTTTTCTGCTCAAGAACGCCAACACCAGCGGCGCGCCGGACGCCGACTTTGTGATGACGACGACAGGCAACCTTGTCGCGCCGGTCGCCGGGGACTGGACGCGGCAGGGGTTTGCAACAGTGGGCGTGGTGACGAACTTAGGCGGAACGATTCAGTTCCAGTTGCGGAACTCAAATACAAGCGGCGGGCCGGATATTCGGGTGAACTACGGCGTGCCCGGCGATGTGCCGCTCATCGGCAACTGGGACGGACAGCCTAAGCAACCGCCGGTGTCCGTCCCATAAATTCCTCAGGAGACGTAGGCTGGTGGCCTAGTGGCGCTTGCTAGCCGGCATTCGGCCTTGAGCGCCGGCTATGGACGCCCACTTAGCGTCAGTCCGCCACCGCCTGACGCCGGAACGGACATTTGAATTGCACCACCCGACGGCATCTCTGGAGCGCTCGGCAGCGTTACCGGGCCAATGTTGGGTGGGGTGTCAATCGAGATTCCGTTAATGTAGTCTAGGTATTCTTGCAACTGCTGCAGCTGCCGCATTGCTGGAGACATTTGCCGCGCTGGCGGCGGAGGCGGCGTTTGCCCGAAGGTAAAGTTCGGTTGCACCGGAGAAGTCAGCGGCGATTGAAGCCCATAGGCGGGCGGCGGTGTCTCCGCCGGTGCGTAGCCGCCGGATGGCAGAACAGGCCAGAACGGCGGATACGGTGCTGTTGCCGGTCCACCTGGTGCAGCGTATGGGACGCCAGGCGTGGGCGTCGTGTACGTTGGGACGCCGGTGCCGGTCGCTGGCGCGATGATGAACGGGGTATGTGGCGTGTACGGCAGCGGCGGCGATGCCTGCCCTTGCTTTCCGGCGCGCTGCTGCATCTCTTGATAGCGTTTGGCGTCGGCCAACCCCTGCTGCACACCAATCGGCAGGTCCGACGTGTCTATGGTCGTTGTTTGCATCGCGCCGGATGCCGCAGCGCTGCGCATAGTGGACTTCTGACGCACCTGTGGTTTGGGTTTTGCGCCCTGCCCGTAAGTGGTTGCAGGAGCAAGAGCAACTAGCGTCCCTAGCGCCAAGCCAACGATGTTGTACTTCCGACTCATTATCGTCCTTCCTTTCCAGTCAGCTCGTTGAGCAGTGGTGTTGTGCGGGTGCAGTCCTCAGGAAACGGTTCGCCTACATTGTACGCACCGCGTGTTTCCACCGTGTTGCTTAGGCGCAGAGGTAGAAAAATTTGCGTGACTTGCCTTATTGCGGCGGCATCGGCTTGGCTGGTTTTTTGGACGACGGCCATGTCCGAATGACGGTTCTACCGTCGGCGGGTGGAGAAGGCGGAGGTCCCGCCGGATTCTGAGGGTTGTTCCCACTTTGAGAGGTTGTTGCCTGAGTTTCGACCGGCGGGGCGGCTGGCGGCGGGTTGTATTCCAACGGTGGTGCCGGTTGTGAGACGGCCGGCTGTGGGGGCGGCGGCGTATCAGGAGTGGATGGGGCGGGCGGTAGGCTTTCCGGGCTGGTTTCCTCCGGCGGCGGCCATGGCAACCCCTTCCGGCGCGCTTCCGCCTCGGCTCGTCGCCGGGCGGCTTCTTCACGTCGATATCGCTCTTGAAGGCGTTTGGCTTCGGTTAGATTGTCCTGCACCCCCAGCGGCAGGTCGGCTAAGTTAGCTGGTGGAGGCGTACTTCCGTCCGCATTTGGCGCTGTTCTGGCACGCTTTTTCGCCGGCTTGACCTTGGCCGGTTTTGGTGCAGGCGTCCCCTCTTGGGCGAAACCGATCATAGCCGACAAGACAAGGGATGCGCCGAGCAGTCCGCTCATTCGGCGGACTTGGCGGTAAACTTGGCAACAGTGCTCCAGCATGAGACCAACTCTCCTTAATAAACAGGACAGGCGTTGCGCCTGTGCGCCGTATCGTGGGAAAGGGGAGGCGAATCCGTCAAGCGCCTGCCGGACGAGCAGCCTAGGCACACGCACAGTGAAAGACCGGAAAGGGGGTCTCAGGCGCTCAGTTCATTCAACAGCTCGGCTGCGCCCTGCTGCAGAACACGCTCAGCTAGTTCCCGGCCGATATCTTCAGCGAAGCGGGCATCGCCGGTCAGTTCATCTTGCACAAGGCGCGTTCCATCTATTCGCGCCACCAGACCGCGCAAACGCAGACGGCCTTCGTTATCTACCACAGCGTGCGCCGCGATAGGGACCTGACATCCGCCGCCAAGGCCATGTAGGAAGGCGCGCTCGGCTTCACACGCCCGCCAAGTCGAGTGGTGGGCAAGGACCTGCACTGCTTCGCGGGTAGCGACATCCTCTTCCCGAATCTCGATGCCCAACGCGCCCTGCCCAACAGCTGGCAGCATAACATCGGTCGACAGGCGCTGTACGATGCGCGACTCGAAACCCAGCCGTACTAGTCCGGCCGATGCTAGAATGACGGCGTCATAGCGCCCCTCATCAAGACGCTGAAGGCGCGTGCCGACATTGCCGCGCAGGTCAACCAGCCGCAGGTCGGGCCGCCGGGCTAGGAGCTGCGCCTGACGGCGCAGGCTGCTGGTGCCGACGACCGAGTTGGGTGGTAGATCGTCTAGCGACTGAATCCCTTCGCGAGCCACTAGCGCATCGCGGACATCCTCCCGCCGTGTCACGCAACCCAGCATCAAACCTTCGGGTAAACGGGTTGGTAAGTCCTTCAAACTGTGGACGGCCAGATCCACAACGCCAGCCAACAGGGCTTCTTCGATTTCCTTGGTGAAAACGCCTTTACCGCCGATCTTCGAAAGCGGCGCGTCAAGAATCGCGTCGCCGGTGGTCTTGATGATCTGAATGGCGACGCGGCGTGTTGGTACAGCTTGCTCCAGTTGCGCTTTGACCCATTCGGCTTGCCAGAGTGCAAGCGCGCTGCCGCGCGAGCCGATAATCAGGTCGGCGTCAAGGCGAGTGGTGGGAATGGTTGGATTCATGAACACATCAACAGGCCATAAAATCACAAAAGCAGTTAGTCCCAGCCTATATCGCGCTGCGCCGATTCACGATGGAAAAATCCGACTGGCGAACGCGGCTTCAGCGTTTGCGGAAAGCAAAGAAGTTGTTGAGACCAAGCTGAAAGCGACGATGCACGGTGAGTTCAAAGCCGGCGCTTTCAAAAATCTCGCGGGTGCGCGCCACGTCAAAACCATGGTGCGCGTCCGTTTCCATACCGTCGAGCAGACGCAACGCCATCAGAACATCGAGAATCCGGTCAACAAATGGGTGGGGCACGGTGATCAGCAGCCGCCCGCCGGGGCGCAGGACGGCGGCGCAAGCGCGTGCAAAGGCGTCGAGTTCGGCGTCGGGGATGTGTTCCAGCAGCGCCAGCAGCGTCACGGCGTCGAATGGCTCATCCGGCGGCGGCAGGTCGTCCGGGAAGCGCCCACGGATAAACCGCATGCGCGCTGTGGACCGCGTCGGGTCGGCTTCCGGGTCAATCCCAACGTAGGTCCTGAAATCGCGCACCTTGCGCGCCAGCGCGCCGTCAAACGCGCCGATGTCGAGAATGCGGTCGGTCGGCGTCAGATGTGGGCGTACAACGGCAATCCGCCAACTTTGCAGGTAGTAGTCAAGCGGTTTCATACGACAGCCGCCGCCTACATGCGCCGTATGCGCAAGCCAAGGATGCTCAGAAACAGGCTAGCAAGGATGGTTTCACATCCCAGCATCAGGCAGAGGACAGATGGGATGACCAAGCGTAATGTGCGGCCGGCGTCCAGCGGCCCATAAGCGACCTCATTCCACGAGGCGACAGCCGTCACCGACCCGACCAACCCGCCGACCGTGAGCAACCCGCCAAGGATCAAGCCGATTTCCAGCGTGATGTATTTGAACAGCTGCGTCAGACGCGGGTCTTCCGGCAACAGTCCTTCATTGACGGCGAACACTTTGGCTAGCAGCGCAAACGTCACACACTGAAAACCAATCAGGACAGCCAACGCCGCATAAAGCAACGTGTGAACGTCAAAGACCACACCCGCAACGCGCTGCGGGCCGGGCAGCAACCAGACCCCGACGGCCAGACCGAGCAACATCAGCGCTAATCCCGGATAGAGAAAAAGCCAGCGCGGGCTGTACAGCAGCATGAAGCGCAAGTGTCGCCAGCCGTCGCGCCATGGACGCAAGTGCGGCGGGCGGGAACGTCCGTCGGGAGCAAGCGTCGTCGGCACTTCGGCGATACGCATGCCCATCAGCGTCGCCTTGATAACCATTTCGGAAGCGAACTCCATGCCGGTCGTTCGCAAATCCATCTTCTTGAAGGCTTCCAGCGAGTAGCCGCGTAGCCCGCAGTGGAAGTCGCCGACCGGACAGCGAAAGAGTAGACGCCCAATGCCGGTCAGCACTGGGTTGCCGATGTAACGGTTTTTCCAAGGCATTGCGCCGGGCTGGATGCCGCCCTTGAAGCGATTGCCCATCACTAAGTCGTAACCGGCGCGGAGCTTTTCGAGGAACGGCATCAGGTTTGAAAAATCATAGCTGTCGTCGGAATCGCCCATGATGACGTAGCGACCGCGAGCGGTAAGTGTCGCTCCGTACAGCGCTGCGCCGTAGCCACGTGTCGGGATATGGACAACGCGCGCCCCAAGGCGTTCGGCAATAGCCTGTGAACCATCCGTTGAGCCGTTGTCGCCGACGACAATCTCACCGGCGACCCCATATCGCTCCAAAAACCCTTGCGCCTTGCGGATGCAGGTCGCCAGCGTTTCAGCCTCGTTGAGGCAAGGCATGACAATGGTCAATTCGATTGAAGCGGGTTCTAATGAGGAAGCGGCAGCGGACATTGCGTGCAGCAATGTGTGAAGTTAGCGCGACGGAGGGGCAGCAAACCGTGTCTGGTCGAGGTTCGGCGGGTCGAGTCCGTCCGGCCGGCCAGCGGCCCGGCTGCGAATGAAGGTCAAAAGGAGCGCGCAGATGGAAAGAATCACAAGCATTGTCGCCGCAACTAGACGGTACATACGCAGTCCGTCGTCAGTCGGAAGCTCGACTGTGAACTGAGTGGCGGGCACGTCAGTTGGTTGGACAGTGGGAGGTAGTGCGTCATTCGTAGGCGGTGGGTCGGCTGGTGACGACGGCAAGACGCCAACGGCAGGGAGTTGCTGTGTCAACCCGAGGCCGCCGGTGATGGCCATCTCAGCGGGCGTCGGCTCCTGTACCGGTCCACCTTCGGAGGTCAGTTCCATGGTGGGCGAGCCGTCGGGAAACTCTTGGGTTGGCTCCTCGCCAAAGTTGCCGTCCATCGTCGGGTCAGGCAGCTCTTGGTCCCGTTCAATCGGCGTAATCCAGTCATCTCCTTCCACTTCGCCGTACACCGGGAAACCGTCTCCCGTGAAACGCAAAAGCATCACGGTGATGTTGTCCTCGCCGCCGCGCTCGTTGGCGAGGTCCACCATCCGCTGGCAGGCTAGGCGCAAATCGCCGTCCGTTGCCTCAAGAATGTCGCTCATATCCTTTTCGTTGAGCTTACCGGAGAGACCGTCGCTGCACAGTAACAGCACATCGTCCCGACATACTGGAAGACTATCCACGGTGACAGTCACACTCGGCAGTGCGCCAAGAGCCTGGAGGATGACGTTTTTGTAAGGATGAGTTTCGGCCTCCTCACGGGTAATGTGCCCAGATTGAATGAGCTGCTCGACGAGTGATTGATCAGTTGTTACTTGGATGCCCCGACCTTGCCGGAACAGATAGGCGCGGGAGTCGCCGACTTGCGCTAGATAAAGCGTTGTTCCATTGAGTCCAGCCCCGGTGAATGTTGCCCCCATGCCAGCGTACTCAGGACTGCGCTGACTTTGACTGTTGATGAAGAGGTTGGCCCGCTCAATGGCAAAACGAAGATGTTCATGGAATTTGAAGCGTTTGAACTTGGCGTCCTTCTGAAGACGCATCATGCTGTCACATACTTGCGTCACCGCTAAATGGCTCGCTACCTCGCCTGCAAGCGCGCCGCCCATCCCGTCTGAAACCGCCAGCAGAACCCCATAATCTGTTGGACGCAGTTCAACCACCAGCGGGTGATCAGGGAGCTGATTCTCGGCAGTCCAGCTTTGACCGTCACTGAGGTTGACGATCAAGAAGTTGTCTTCGTTGTGTGGCCGTACCACGCCAACGTCGGTTATCGCATAGACTTCGATTCTTCTCACACCGTTGGCGGTCGTTGCAGTGGTCATAGCATCATAACGTGGCGGGGCGTGCTTTGTCCCCTAACAGAAGCCTTTCAATCTTCACGCCAAGCCGTGGCGCAGCGGTTATCGTTCATGGCAGCGACCTCCTTGACGCACAGGGCTGAAAAGTAGGGAGCCGCCGCTGCAGGAGCAACGCTGAGAACGGCGTCCGCCGGCGCAAGTCACTGACCATTCCACCTTTGTTGAGGCTTCGCGCTCGCGAACGACGCCTCGTCGTTCATAACACAACATTGTGGCTCGAAAGAATGAACACGTCAGTATATGCAAACCTACAGGGTAAATCCACCCCGGCATGTATAGCTTTCGGGAGTTATACCTGCGCCAGCGCGTGGTCGAGGTCGGCCAACAGGTCTTGAATGTCCTCAATGCCAACGGAAAGCCGCACAAGGCCGTCCGTAATGCCCAAGCGCCGGCGCTCAGCCGGCGGGACGCCAGCATGCGTCATAGTCGCCGGATGACAGGCCAGACTCTCAACGCCACCCAACGACTCTGCCAGGGCAAAGACCCTCAAAGACTCAAGCACTCGTCGCGCTGCATCAAAGCTACCCACATCGAACGCCAGCATACCGCCGAAGCCAGACATCTGCCGGGCGGCCAGCGCGTGCTGCGGGTGCTCCGCCAAGCCCGGATAATACACTCGTTCCACGCGCGGATGCTCGTGCAAGAAGCGGGCGACGGCGCGACCGTTGCTGTCATGGGCTTGCATCCGTACGACGAGCGTCTTAATGCCGCGCAGCGTCAGCCAAGCGTCCATCGGCGACAAAATAGCGCCGGCGGCGTTTTGGATAAACGCCAAACGTTCAGCCGTTTCCGGTTCCGTAACCACGACCACACCCCCGACGCTGTCGCTGTGGCCATTGAGGTATTTCGTCGTTGAATGCACAACAATATTCGCTCCAAGCGCCAACGGTCGTTGAAAGTAGGGCGACATGAAAGTGTTGTCTACAACAACATGAATACCGCGCGGACGGGCCGCTTGGGCGACAGCGGCAATGTCGCACAACCGCATAACGGGATTGGTCGGCGTCTCAAGGAACACCATCCGCGTTGTGGGGCGGAGCGCCGCCTCAACTTGCGCGATATCACTGGCGTCCACGTAATCAAACGTCAACCCAAAATCCTTCAAAACACGTTCAAAGAGGCGGTACGTCCCACCGTAGGTGTTGTCCGACACCACCACGTGATCACCCATCTGAAGACAAGCCGTCATCACAGCGTGAATGGCGGCCATCCCCGACGCAAAGGCGAATCCAGCCACCCCACCTTCCAGCACAGCGACGTTGGCTTCCAACGCGGCGCGGGTCGGGTTGTGCGTCCGGGCGTACTCATAACCCTTGTGCCGCCCAAGTCCTTCCTGAACGTAGGTTGAGGTTTGGTAAATCGGGACGGCTACGGCCCCGGTGGCCGGTTCCGGCGGTTGCCCTGCGTGAATGACATCCGTTGCAAAGCCCATACACAACTCCTCACGTGCTTTCACCAAACCGGGGCGCATCCTCGGTCGCCGTTTCAGAGGGGCGTCGGGCGCTTTCAAGAAGCATTTGGGGGATGCCGTCTTCAATCGGATACACCCGGTGACAACGCGGACATTGTACACCGTGGCGATCAGCGGTCATGACCACCTGAACCCGGCACACCACACAACAAATTAGCTCGATCATCGGCTCGGCTGGTGGTTTGACCGGCGGCGACGGCGCAATGTTCGGCGTGGTTTCCGAGGTCATGGTTGTTGTTCTACGCTTGCTGGGGGCCGGCGGCGCAAGATGGCTCCACCGAGCAGCGACGAGGGCGACGACTAGTTGCGCAGAGGTCTTCCGACAGGGCGTACAGCCAGCGCGACGCCGCTTCATAGTGTTCAAATCGTCGTTCCTCTTCCTGAAAGGCAGGCGTGTGGACACAGCGCCGCCCGTTGATGTGCGTTACTCCGTGCTTGATGTGGAGCATTTCGTGGTAAAGCACGTACTCGACGACCATTGGCGGCGTCCGAGGGTCATCCAGCGTTCGGCTAATGACAATCGTGCGATGCGTCGCATCATAGTGTCCGAAGGTGCGGCGCGTCCGGCGTTGACTCCAGGTGAGCGCCGGCTGCGGCAACCGGCCGGCGAAATATCGTTGGTTGAGGCGGTGGAAAAGCTGTTCAAGGTCGTAATACCGACCGCGCGCCCCGGAAATCAGCTTGAAGCCCCGCTCGCGTCGCCGTTGCTCCGCCAGTCGGGCGATCGGGTGCGAGCGCACATACTCGCGGAACACCGTCGTACAACGCTCCGGAACGGGCTTGCGAAACAAGCGCGCCAACAAAATGCCAGCGACGGCCTCAATGACCGGCGTCGGCGCCTCAGCCAGCATGTCAGAGAGACGAACCTGCATCACGCCGTCGCGCAAACGAATGGTGTTGTTGATGCCGACGTAGGGGTAGAAGGTGACTTGGATGGCGCGCGGCGGCTTGGCGCGCGGCGCAATAAACTGCCGCCAGCGAGCGAAAATTTGCGCCAATTCAGTGCTGGTTAGCTGGCGAAGCGGTCGTGCCGGATGAGCCATACAGCCAAAACATGCGATGTCACAGCGAGGAGGCGCTCGCCGACGCTATAAGCTTACGCGCCGGCCGTCTTCGGGGAACAAGCTTTTGACCGGGCTTGTCATTTCTTACACAATACCGGCAACTGCGGCCTAGTCAAAATGGGCCGGCCGCCAACCGTACCTGACGCGCTATGCCCCAGCCGGACATCAAACCTGCCACGCTGGTTCAGGACGTTCCGCCGTCTGCGCTGCAGGATGCCAGCTTCCCGCTCAAATCGTTTCTGCTGGCTGTGGGCGGTATGCTGCTGCTCATCGCTGTTGTTTTTTCGGGCCTGCTGTATTACGCCACACGCCCACAGCGGACGCTAATGACGGTGGTCGGATTAGCGTGGGAGCGAACAATTCAACTTGAGCAGCGCCAGCCAGCACTCCCCGGTGAAACTGGCGAGCGGTGGGTGGCCGTGCGAGAACTGACCGAGGCTGACGCTACCCCCAATCCTCGGTGGCCCGATTTGCCGCCGGGGCCGGACTACCGCGCTGGCAAACGCACTGAACGCTATGTGGCGCGTGTTCGGTCGTCGAAGAGTCCAAAAGTGTATGAACACCCGGTTTCAGCGGAAGTTTTTGCACGCTTGCGGGTCGGCAGCCCCTGTCAAGTGGTGATTCGCAGCGGCGTCATCGAAGAGGTCATCCCAGTGCCGTAAGCGCAAAAGTGATGACCTTGGAAGCGCATCTCGGCGTTTACTAGCTCAACGCGCAACGGCAGCCTACGCAAGTACCTGTATGGCTTGTGATCTTGTGATTATCGGCGCAGGTCCGGCGGGACTGACCGCCGCCTACGCCGCCCAGCAGGCTGGACTTGATTATTTGGTGCTGGAACGGGCGGCGATTGCCCAGACAATCGCTGACTACCCGATTGGTCGGACGCTGTTTTCCACGCCCAACGAAATTGAAATCATCCCCGGAACACTGCACCCAAAGTGCGGCCCGAAGCCGACCCGTGAAGAAGTGCTGGTGTACTATACCAGGCTGGCCGTCTGTGAGTTGCGGTTGTGCGTCCACACGTATGAAGCCACTCAAGCCATTCTCCCAACCGGCCATGGGTTTCAGGTCATTTCCGACCGGGCCGTGTATGAGGCGCGGCGGGTGCTGGTGGCGACGGGCGGCTTCGGACGTCCTCGGCGATTGAATGTGCGCGGTGAAACCCCAGCGCGAGTATCTTACCGGTTTGTAGAGGCGTTTCCGTACGCCGGGCGGAATGTTTTGGTGGTCGGCGGCGGCAACTCGGCTGCGGAGGCAGTGCTTGATTTGTGTCGTGTCGGCGCGCAGGTGGATTGGTCGTTACGTCGTCCGTCGCTTGATCCTCGTCCAGAGGACGCCGACCGCGTGGGCATCAAGCCATGGGTGCGCGAACCGTTGCTTGAATGCGAGGCGCGCGGCGAAGTCAAGATCCACTACGCCACCAACTGCGTCGGCGTCACACCCCGGACGGCGCAGCTTCAGGACGCTGGAGGTGTGGTGTACGATGTGCCGTGCGACCAGATTTTCGCATTGTTGGGGGCTGTCCCGGATGTAACCCTACTGGCGGCGGCCGGCGTCACCATTGCCCCTGACGGACGACCGCTCTATAACCCGGAAACAAACGAAACCAACGTTTCTGGTCTCTACGTGGTTGGTCATCTGACCCGCGAGCTGCACATGAAGAACGCGACGGTTGTTCCGCGTCGGATTGTGGAAACGATTGCGCGCGAGTTGGGTCGCGCCGGCGGCGCGGCGACCAGCTGAGCTGAAGCACGGCTAGCGCGACATCAAGTGCGCTAGAGCTGTGCGGCAATGCTTCAGCGTGAAGCCGCGTCGCTTGTTTGGAGTCGAGCAGGACGCCGCCGTTCCCGTCGCCCATTCACAAAGGACTCGACACGGATCAGCCCGTCGTCGGCAAATGGCGGTGCAAGGGATGAATCATAAATGAAGAAGTGAATCAGGGAAAATAAAATGGGAACTGAGGAAAAAGCTGAACGCGGAACTCCGGTAAGGAGAACCGCGCTGCAGTCAACCCGTAATCGTTTACGATTAAGCGATTGCAGGCTGAAAAGTCGAGAGCGGCACAAGTGAGTCGTCTGTCGGTCGGCGCGGAAAAGAGAGCCGTGGACAATCCATCCCAATCCTTCATCCCGACCATTTGCTTTTCTGGAGATGATGATGACGATCACAGACCGTATCGAGGTAAATCCCAAGATTATGCTTGGCAAGCCCGTCATTCGTGGCACACGCATTACCGTTGAACTCATCTTGCGCAAGCTGGGGGAAGAAGCGACGGAAAAGGACCTTTGTGACGCTTACCCTGGACTAACGCCAACGGACATCCGGGCTGCAGCAGCCTACGCGGCCGATACTTTGGCGCACGAAGAAACTATCTTCCTGTCGCCGCCAGGCGATATGGCAATCAGCTAAAAATGCGCTTTCTGGCCGATGAAAGCTACGATTTCGCCGTCATCTGTGCTCTGCGAAGCGCCGGGTATGACGTGATGGCGGTTCGGGATGTGTTTCGGGAGCGTCTGACGAAACGGTTATGAACCTTGCTTTACAGGAATCTCGACTCCTGCTGACTGAAGACAAAGATTTTGGACGACTTGTCTTCGCCGGCGCCGGATCAGCCGGCGTCATCTTGATGCGGTTTCCGGCAGTCGCGCGCAAGCAATTGGCGCAAACGGCCATGCAGTTGGTAAGCTCACAAGCGCAAAGAATAGTTAGACGCTTTGTTGTTGTGCAGCCGGGCCGAATACGTATATCACCATAAGCCTAATGGTTTTGATTCTCTCAATCAGCCTTGAGAGCAGACGAGCCGAACGCCGGCCAGCGTCCTCCGCGTTCCAGAACAGAGCGCACATTTTGTCAACAGAAATGTCTCTGTGCCGCTTCCTGAGGCGAACTCAACGCAGATCGTCCCATCTCGGCAAATAACGGTGCGGCGTCGACCACCGCACGCCAGGTGCTTGAATGCCGTTCTACAGCGGGTAGTTCGCCACACATTGTGAAACGGCTCTAACCCGCTGGTGGCAGCACGGTCTGCGGGCGCAGCTTGCCTTCATGAGGAACATAGCGCCCTACGCCAAGAAAGTTTCCTGCGTCATCTAGAACGGCGATCCCAACCTCTGGTGTAACTGGTCGGGGGCGTCCGGTACCCTGAATGATGTCGTCGGACGATATCGGCTGCGGCTGACCACAGACAAAACGCTGCGCCGCTCGGCAGCCGAGCGTAACCCGCGGCCAGCCGCGCAGCAGATTGAGCGGTGAAAGAAGGCAGCGTGTCCACGAGCCAGTCGCCACCATGCGTTGAAGTTCTTCCAGCGTCACCGCTTCTTCTACCGTGAAGCCGTCTACAGCGGTTCGGCGCAAGGCCGCCAGATGCGCCCCACACCCAATTCGCTCGCCGATGTCGTGCGCCAGCGTACGGATGTACGTTCCTGAAGAGCAAGCGACATCGCATTCCACAATAGTCGCCCCTTGCTCGTCCTGCCGGATGATGCGTCCTTCGGCATCAGGAATGAAATCAAAGCTGAACACCTCAATCGGCGTCGCCGCCCGTACGACGACCTTGCCCGCCCGTGCCAAGTGGTAAAGCGCTACGCCGTCTATCTTCTTGGCGGAGTACATCGGCGGCGTCTGCATTTGCTTGCCGATGAAACTGCGCGCCACCTCGCGTAACCGGTTTTCAGTCAGGTCGCTCGTGGAGCGCGGCGGCGACAGCGGCTGTCCCGTCAAATCCTGTGTGTCCGTGGCAAAACCAAACCGTAAAACTGCTCGATAACTCTTGGAAGTGTCGGTGAGAAAGCGCGCAAGGCGCGTTGCCGGCCCGACACACAACACCAGCAGCCCCGTCGCAAAGGGGTCGAGCGTACCGGTATGTCCCACCCGCTTGATCCCAATAAACCTTCGGACGAGAGCGACGACATCGTGTGATGTAGCGTTGGGCGGCTTGTCAATCAGCAAGCCGCCGGAAAGCAGTTGGGACATGCCAAAAACGTCCGCCGACCCTAAAAATGCGCTGCTGTAACGTCAAAACTAGCGGAAGCAGGCTGCGCCGCCAACCCAGTTTCAGCGATGTTCACACCTGTCAACAAGCAGCGCCGCTAGATGAACATTTCTTCGTCTTGGTAGGCGCGGTCAACGGTTTTGCGTTCTGGAGCCACCAGCACGGCCAAGAAGGCGCGGGCGGCGGACAACATTGCCGAAATTTCGCGCACCGGCCGGAGCACGTCCTGCTGAATGATGGCCGCCGTGTCTTCAATGCGCAGCGCTGTACGCGACGCAACATGCGCATAGGTGTCCACCTGCGTCCGCAGTTGTTCTGACGTGTTCCTGACCAGCGTTGAAACCTCCTGCGCGCTTTCCGTGGTCAGGCGGGATAGTTCTTTGGTCGTCGCCGTCACGGCCGCCAGACAAGCTTGGGCTTCGGTTTTGAGCGTCGCCGCCGTATCCCGCACCAACACCATCGTTTCGCGCGCCATGCCCAGCAGCTCATTGGTTCGCATAAGTATCGGCGCTATCGCCTCAGCCGTCGCGTGGGCTTTTTCAATGATAGGCTTGGACGAGGTAAGCAGCTGGCGCGTTTGCTCCACAACCGGGTCGGTTTTGCCGCGCACTTGTTCGACCAAACCTATGGCTTTGGTGACCAGTCGGTAGAGCACAATCAGCAGCGCCAACTGCGCAATGAAGACCACCACCAACGCCACACTAATCACGATTTGGAAAACATCGTTCGTCGTCACGGTTACACCTTACCGTCGTCGGTTGCGCTCCGGGGGCCTAAACGACAAACCGGCCGGCGTGTTCTAAGCAACGGGCAGGGACGAAGGCTTACAGCGCCGGCTCACTGTCGGGGGCTTCTTTCCGGTCGAGCGCCAAAGCTTCCGCTTTTTTCTCACGGTAGGCCTGCTTGCCAGCTTCAATCGCGGCAGTAACCCGCTCCCGCTGCTCTTCAAGGAGTCCGCGTCCCGACTCCAACAAATGCGCCGCCTTCTCCTTACCCAGCGCGTAAAGTTCCGATGTTTTTTCGTAACCGCTGGTGTACAACTGGGACGCCTTCTCGCCAAGCGCTTTGGCGTTTTCCGTGGTGTATTCAATCCCCCGCCGTGCCGCGTCGCTGATGTCGCTCCGCAGCTCGCGTCCCGACTTCGGCGCAAACAGCAGCGCGACCAGCGCGCCGATGCTGGCACCGGCGAGAAAATACGTAATCTTGTTCGAGCTTTCGGACATGGCGAAAGGTCCTCCGTATGGGGATGGTGGTGGTGGCGGGCACGTCAAGCGTGAGAAAGGCCACGAAGTACTTCAACACTACCACGCGACCGCCGTTGGGAGCAACTCGCAACGTGTCCGGGCAGCCTTTCAGAGGCGCTCAAGCGGACGGCGACTGCGCGTAGAAAGCCTCCGGTGACAGCGGCCCGACGCCGACCAATGCGGCCAACTCGCCCGCAGTGTAGCGAAAGCCGGTGTTCCACAGGTCTATCAAGTCGTCGCCGGCCCGCCGACCAGCATACCAACGGTCGTACCGTGTTCGCAGCCAATCATCAAGCGCGGCGGCCAGCCAAGTTCCACGCAACTGCGCGGCGGCCGGTGCGGCGGCGTCGAGTTCATCATATAGTTCCCAGTCGGACAGCGTTAGATCAAGGTATTGCTCATACTCCGTGCGTAAGCGCTCCAGCGTCCAGCCGGCGGTTTCACGGCCGTACCAAGCGAGGCAACGCAACGCCGCACGCCGCGCTGATTGCCACCGGTCAGCCGTCATAGCGCAACGGATAGGCCGCGGCGTCTGACAGTCAAACTGGGCGACGACCCACCGTTCGTCCAGCAAAAGGTCGGCAAACAGTTGAGACCAAGTCTCCGCCACGGCCGGATCGCCGTACAACCGCAACTCCACCGGCAGATTCTTTGAGGTCCAAGCGGCCTGCTGGACGCGCGCCAGTTCACCAAGAAAGCGCCGCCAGCCGCGCCATCCAGCTTGCGCAGCAACCGCCCAGCGAATGTCATCAGGCACTTGGATGCGAAAGACGCCCGCTGCGCCGGCTGTGCGCCAGTACGTTGTGACGTTCGTCTGCTGCCACGGACGGACGCCAAAGCCTCGGAGAAGATCTTCAGCAATACGCCGTCGCCGCTGGCTTTCAAAGGGATCGGACAGCGACGCATCCACGCCCGAAGCTGAAACCGCAGCCGAAACCGCGCGGCGGTACGGCGTATCCGTTTCTGCGAGGAAGCGTTCACAAGCAGCGATCCATGCCGCAAGGCCGTCGCCTAGAAGCCACTGAGCGTACTCGGCGACCCAAGCGGACAACGCGGTATAGCCCAGCCGCTGCGCCGCTTTCCCGATGAGTTCCCGGCGCTGCTCACGCAAATCCACCAGTGCAGCGTAGTGGGCGGCGAGTTTGGCTTGCCGTTCACGCTGCGCAGCCGGGTCGTCAGACTCATCTTCGCGCCACTGAGCCAAGGTGATTGCTGCATAACGTTGCCCACGCCACAGAATGTAGGGGTGAGTCAACGCCCGGTGCAGTTCGGCTTCGACTTCCTCACATTGGGCGCGGATAAACCAAGCTTCCGCGATAAGCCGCAGCATCTGTCCGCCGCGTCGTTCAGTCTCCGGGCGCGATGCATCCGCCTCACACGCTCGGCGGAGCGCCTCGACTGTTGAGGCCGACCACAGATCGCCAAAGCGGTCGGCGATTCGCGCTGGCAGCGGCTCAAAGGGCGAGCCTTGTCGCCATCCAGTTTGCCGCGCCTCCGCTCGGGCCGCTTGGAACGCCGCCAACGCTTGTCGGTAGTCGTCACGTTTCATAACTGCTCCTTACAACCGTGGACGACGGCGTCTACTTAGCCGGCTAAGGCGACTGTGTGATTCGGTGATGAGCTCATTGAAGCCAGTGACGAAAAAAGTGTAACGTAAACCATCAACGACAACATTGTTTCCCTCGCGGAACACAACCGAGCCGTTCATGGCCGTGGGGCGTATCTCAACCGGTAGGGATATTCTATGCCAGCTTCCACAACGCAGGAGTACCTCGACGCCTTGCTAGAGGCAATTCGCCGGCCGACCCCTGAGGAGGCGATTCTGGAACTGCGCGCCAAGTTTCCATTGCTTGACCTGCGGCAAATTGCAGCCGATGTCCGCTGGGGGCGCGATCTGCGCCAGCGGGGGTACGGGCGACGTGAAATCCTCGAAGACCTGCATCTGGCTTAGTCCGCTGCTTCCTCAGTCCATCGCTTCGGTCGACGCCGCCTCTTCAGACGCACGTCGGCCTCGCCAGATTGTCTCTGCTGGGTGGGGAACGCCAAGGTGCGCCATGATGCGAAACACCAAATGGTCAACCAGTTCCGAAATGGATTGCGGACGGTGGTAAAAGCCCGGACAAGCCGGTAGGATGAGCGCTCCAGCGCGCGCCACACGCAGCAGATTCTCAAGGTGAATGGCGTTGAAGGGCGTCTCGCGAGGTACCAGAATCAGCGTTCGGCGCTCCTTGAGCATGACATCTGCCGCCCGATGAATCAGGTCACGAGCGATGCCGGCGGCGATATACCCTAGACTTCCCATGCTGCACGGTACAATCGCCATGCCGTCGCAGGGATAGGACCCGCTGGCGATGGCGGCGCCAACATCCTTCGCTGGCAACAGCGTAATCTTGGTGGTTGGACGACCGAGCAGCACCTCGGCGTCGCGCTGTTTGACGCCAGTGACAGGCAGCTGAAGCTCTTCCCGGATGACCGTCGCACCCAGGGCGCTAATGACTAGATGAATCCGGGCCACATCAGGGCTGGCGTCGAGGTAGTGCAACAACCGTTGGGCGTAGATCGCTCCACTGGCGCCGGTAACGGCAATTGTCAGATGTTTCACAGGCGATTTCGATTCAGATTCCGATTCACAAACGGCAAGGTTCGGCGGCCCAGCAGAAAACGGTTAGTTGGGTGCCATGTCAAGCGAACTTAACATTCGTTGGCGACGCCGGAATGATAACCTAAGCGGCAATGATCGCTACCTCTCTGGGCGGCTTGGAAACCACGATGACGACAGCCGAACGCTCCGTTGTTGCCTGTCCCCAGTGCGGGCGTCCGAACGGCGCGCACCGCGCTACATGCCTGTTTTGTGGGCGTCCGCTGAGTATACCTGGGCAGGAGGCGCACGTCTTGCCCAGCTTGCGGGACGCCGCTGACCTTGAGCCGGGCTACAATGTGATCTTTCTGCCCGGCCCGACCCTGACTTCTGGCGTTGTAGAGGAGGTTGCTACGGTCGGCCGGCTGACGCCCGAACAAGCGGCGTGCTTGCTGGCGTCACCGTCCCCGGTGCCGATTGCCCGTGCAGCGACCGCCCATGACGCCAAGCTGTTGGTACAACGGCTGGCGCGCTCCGGCTTGCGAACGCTCATCCTGTCCGACACGCAACTGGCTCCGCTTCAGCCGCCGCGCCGCGCGCGGGCGCTGGCCTCAGCCGGCGAATACCTTGAAGTTTTAGGATACGATCCCGCTGCGCCGCTTCGGTTTGCTTGGAAGGAGATTTCACTTGTGGTGTTCGGCACGTTGCGGTTTCGTCAGGTGCTGGCGCGGGAAGCTACAACGCGCCGCGCTACTAAGACGGAACGGGAAGAAATCTGCACCACTGATGAAGAGGTTTCCGTGATAGACTTTTTCGGGCCAACGTTGGCGACTCATGTCCGCATTCGCGCCGACGGTTTTGACTACTCATGCCTTGGCGCGCAGCGCAGCTTGCTTGCGGCGGAAAATCACGCTCGGTTAGGTGACTGGCTACTGAATTCAGTCGGCGACGCAACAGTCGTCAACCGTGATTTTCGCACCGTTGCCCGCGCCCTCGAACCCATCTGGGGGCTGACCAAAACCAGCAGCCGACAACCGTTCAAACGCGCCGGCATCGGCAAGGTCTCAACCGAGATGACCGAATATGTGGACAACGAACGTCAGTTTACCTGTTTTGCTCGCAGTCTCTTCTTCACGGTTCGTCCGGCGTAGGGCGGAGCGCTGACACAATCCGCCGCAGCCGCGTGTTTCCAAGCGACGGCATCTTTTTGGAGAAAGGCTGCATCACCCAAGCCTATGACCACACCACGCACCCAACCAGAAGTCGCATCCGCAACGGCCGCCGGTGTTTCGTCTCCGCCCGATACGACGCCCCTCATGGATGCGGCTGAGACTTACACTGCCGACTCTATCACGTCGCTTTCCGGCCGCGAGGCCGTTCGGCTGCGTCCGGCGATGTATATTGGCTCTACCGGTGAGCTGGGCCTACACCATCTTGTGTACGAAGTTGTTGACAACTCCGTGGACGAGGCCCTAGCTGGCTACTGTACGCACGTGGACGTCATCATCCACCCTGACAACTCCATTTCTGTGATTGACAACGGGCGTGGCATCCCGGTGGACATCAAGCAGGACGATCCGAAGAAGCGCTCGGCGGTGGAAATCGTCCTCACGGAGTTGCACGCCGGCGCCAAGTTTGGCGAAGACAACACCTACAAGGTTTCGGGCGGTCTGCACGGTGTCGGCGTGTCCTGCGTCAACTTCCTCTCGGAGTGGCTGCGCGTTGAGGTGTACCGCAACGGGTTTGTTCACGAACAGGAATTCGAGCGCGGCATTCCGGTTGGGCCGCTCCGGCAAACCGGCCGGACGACCAAGCGTGGGACGCGCGTCAGTTTCAAGCCGGACGGCGAGATTTTTACCACGACGACGTACGACTTTGACACCCTAGCGCAGCGGTTGCGTGAAAAAGCCTTTCTAACCAAAGGTTTGACCATCACGCTTACCGACGAACGCGGCGAGCAGGAGCGGCGACAGGAATTTTTCTATCGCGGCGGCATTGCCGAGTTCGTCGCGCACCTCAACCGCAACAAGACGGTGCTGATGCCGGAGCCGTTTTACTGCGAGGCGACGCAGGGCGATGTCACCGTCGAGGTAGCAATTCAGTACAACGACGGTTATGACGAGAAAGTGTTCAGCTTCGCCAACAACATCAACACCGTGGACGGCGGCACGCACCTGTCCGGTTTTCGGACGGCGCTGACGGCGAGCATTAACGCCTATGCCGTCAGCGAAGGCTTGACCAAACAACTCAAGGAGAACTTGACCGGCGACGACGTGCGTGAAGGTCTGGTGGCTGTGGTCAGCGTCAAACTTCCGCAGCCGCAGTTTGAGGGGCAGACCAAAAACAAGCTCAACAGCGACGTGAAGGGTCTGGTGGACTCGATCCTCCGCGAACGACTCAAGACCTACTTCGGCGAACATCCGGCCATCGCCAAGCGCATCATCATGAAGGCGGTGGATGCGGCGCGGGCGCGCGAGGCGGCGCGGCGGGCACGGGAAATTTCGCGTAAATCATCACTCAACAATCTGACCCTGCCCGGCAAGTTGGCGGACTGTTCCGAACGCGACCCAGCCAAGGCGGAACTCTTCATTGTCGAGGGCGACAGCGCAGGGGGCAGCGCCAAGCAGGGACGTGACAGGCGAACACAGGCCATCCTGCCGCTCAAAGGCAAAATTCTCAACGTTGAGAAGGCGCGCTACGACAAGATGCTGTCGCACGGCGAGATCGGCGCGCTGATTATGGCGCTCGGCACGGGTATTGGGAAATCGGACTTCTCGATCGAGAAACTGCGCTACCACAAAATCATTCTGCTGTGCGACGCCGATGTGGACGGATCACACATTCGGACGCTGTTGCTGACGTTTTTCTACCGCCAGATGCCGGAGCTGATCGAACGCGGGCATGTGTTTATCGCCCAGCCGCCGTTGTACAAGGTTACAAAAGGTAAATCGGAGCAGTACCTGCTGGATGACCGTGAGTTGAACAAATACCTGCTCAAACGGGCGACGGAGGATATTCAAGTCACCGTTGAGCCGACCGGACGCACGCTGGCCGGACGCGAGTTGGCGAAGTTTCTCGACAAGTTGCTGGAGTTTGAAACCTTCCTGCCCAAGCTTGAGCGGCGGTTGCAGCGTGACGCGCGGTTGGTGGAGTTGACGCTGCAAGCGTGCACCGACGAGGAAGCCTACCAACCCGGACGCAAACTCCATGCGCTGTTTGAAACGGAGGCCTGGCCGCGTCGGCTGGTAGAGAAACTGACCGCCGCCGGGTATAACGCAGGCTTGACTCGTGACGAAGAACACGCGCTCTTCCGGGTCGTCGTGACGCCGACGGGACGTACCGCGCCAGAGCCGACCATCCCTGTGGACTGGGAACTAGCGACGCACGCTGAGTTTCAGAAGTGCGTGGCGATCTACGCCGAGTGGCGCGATGTGATGACGGGTCCCTACACCGTTGTGCAGGGGACGACAAGGATGACCATCCCCGAACGCTCCGGCTTGAGTGAGCAAATTCTCGCGTTGGCCAAGCGGGACGTTACGATTCAGCGGTACAAGGGGTTGGGCGAGATGAACCCGGAGCAACTCTGGGAAACGACGCTCAACGCCGAAAAGCGAACCCTGCTTCAGGTACGCATCAACGACGCGGTGGAAACCGACGCGGTGTTTACGGTGCTGATGGGGGACGCAGTTGAACCGCGCCGCCGGTTCATCGAAGAACACGCCCTCGATGTCAAGAACTTGGATGTGTGACCGCCACGCCGTTGGGCGGCGGTTTCAACCGCCTTCAGCGCTTTCAAGATGGAACAGACTCAGGCGAGGGACGCCGTAGCGCCGACGGAGCAACCGCGCAACGTAGTTAGCCTGCGCTTGCCTATAAGCTGCCGCTGACATCCCTTTGCGGTACGGCCTCAGCGTGGCGGCGGCTTCCTCAGCGACGGCGGTTTGCACCTCCACTGGAGCGTCGGCTTCCAGCGCCGCTAGCAGCGCGTCTTCCAGTTCGGACAAGCTCGTTTCCAAATCTTCCAGCGACGGCGGCGCTTCTGATTGCACCTGCCGGAGTAAGGTTTGTAGTTGCGCGGCCGCCGCTGGCAGGAGCTCTCCAAGCCGCGCATGGGGCGCATCCGGGCGCAGGTGGGTCGCCAGATTCCGGTGCGCCGTGAGGAGCGCCTGCGCCGCCGCCTCCAGAAAACCAACCACCGCCGTACACGATGCGCCGTCGGTTGCCGCGGCCGGCGCAGCCGGGACGGCCTTGCCTACGCGCCCGGCTTGGTAGGCGCGGAAAGCCTCCTCTACCGCTGGTTGGCAATACCCCAGCGACCGAACCGGACGTGGGCGACCTTTCGGTTGTCGCCCAGCGGCCTTGGCGCGTGCAGCGAAGGTCTGCGCAATCGCGCGGAGGACGACTGGCAAAGGCACGCCGTCTTTCCGCCAACCCTCGATAAGCGCCCAATCCAACGGCGACAGGCGGTATGGCTTGCCACGGTGAGCCGCAAAGGCCGCCTCAATCTCACTGAAATAGTTGAAGTAGTTGAAATGCTTTTCCGGCGGCGCTGTCGGATCAGGAGCAAGCTCGGCAGGTGGAGACGGCAACCGCGTTACTTCGTCCGGCTCAGGAAAGGGCAAATCGAGCGCCGCCTCTGTCGGCGGGTCAGCCGGTGTTGGGGGGGTGATCGGACGAGGCTTTGCCGACCGCTCCAGAGCAGGAAACGCTGCAAAGTAAAAGGAGCGCTTTCGTGGGGCGTCACTCATGGGTTGCGCACCCAGGACGGGCGTCCTCACTAGAGATACCGCCGAGTGACGACGTTGCCCTCGGCGTCCAGTTCATAATACAGCGGCGCGCCCGTGGGGATATTGAGTTCAAGTACTTCCTGCGGCGACAGCCGATCCAAGTGCATCACCAGCGCCCGCAAACTGTTGCCGTGCGCCACGACCAGCACGTTTTTTCCGGCTTTGAGCAAGGGCAGAATGTGGGCTTCGTAGTACGGCAGCACCCGCGCGGCTGTATCGGCCAAACTCTCACCGTTCGGCGGCCGTACGTCATAGCTTCGCCGCCAGATTTTGACTTGCTCATCGCCATATTGGCGGGCGACCTCTGCTTTGTTAAGCCCCTGTAAGTCGCCGTAGTGGCGTTCGTTTAGGGCTTGATCGCGGGTGACGGGCAGGTTAGTGAAGCCGGCGGCCGCACAGGCCAGCTCGGCCGTCTGAATAGCCCGCTGCAAAACGGAGGTGAACAAGTGGTCAAAGGTCAGGCCGGCCAACTTCGCGCCAGCCGCCCGCGCTTCTTCCTCGCCTCTAGGTGACAGTGGCACATCCACCCAGCCGGTGAAACGATTTTCAAGGTTCCATTGGGACTCGCCGTGGCGAAGCAACACAAGATAGGGCATAGGCGGAGCCTCAAAGCGCCGTTCGCCGCACGGCGAAGGCCCTCGCCGTCAGCGCCCGACGAAGTTGGGTTTGCGTTTTTCGAGGAAAGCGCGGACGCCTTCCTCTTTGTCCTCACTGGCAAAACACAAGGCGAACAAGTCCACCTCACGGCGCAATCCTTCGTCAAGGCCGGCGCGGGCGGCGGTTTTGACGGCTTCTTTCGCCATACGGAGCGCGATCGGACTCTTTTCCGCAATCTTGGCGGCTAGCGCCATGGTTTTGTCGCGTAGTTCCTCCGGCGCAAAAACGTGGTTGACCAGTCCTAGGGCATGGGCTTCCGCCGCCGTCAGCATCTCGCCGGTGAGGATCATTTCCATCGCTTTGCCCTCGCCGATGAGGCGTGTCAGGCGCTGCGTGCCGCCGCCGCCGGGGATGACCCCCAGATTGATCTCAGGCTGCCCCAGCTTGGCGTTGTCGCTTGCTGTGCGGATGTCGCACGACAGGGCAAGCTCCAGTCCGCCACCCAGACAAAAGCCGTTGATCATGGCGATGACCGGTTTTGGAAAGGACTCCATGGCGTCAAAAGCCCGCCGCCGGGTCATCACGTCGCGCTGCGACAGCGCCGTTTGTCCAGCAAACTCGTTGATGTCCGCACCGGCGATAAAGGCTCTATCGCCGGCGCCGGTGACAATTAACACGCGCACGTCCGCATCGGCTTGGAGCGCATCCAGCGCCGCCAAAATCTCATCACGGGTGGCGATGTTGAGGGCATTGAGTTTCTCCGGCCGGTTGATCGTCAGCACCGCAATCCGGTCATGCTTTTCAAGGAGCAGGTTCTCGTACATCGTAGTTAGCCGTCCGTGGTAGCGTCGTTAGCGCATTCAGTCGGGGCATCCGCTTGCGCCCAGACGTTCTAGTGCGCCGCCGCATGCGCCTGTTCTTCGAGCCACCGCTCAGCGTCAATCGCGGCCATACACCCTGTGCCGGCCGCTGTCACGGCTTGGCGGTACACGGCGTCCTGCACATCCCCGGCCGCAAAAACGCCCGGCACGCTGGTGTGCGTTGAGCCGGGCTTTGTCACAATGTAACCCTGCGGGGTGAGATCAAGCTGACCGGCGAACAAGTCCGTGTTGGGGCGGTGACCAATGGCGACAAACAGGCCGTCGCACTTGTAGTCCACCACTTCGTCCGTTGTGAGGTTGCGCAGCCGAAGACCGGTCACACCCGTCTCGCGCGCGCCATAAATCTCTTCAACAACAGTATCCCAGAGGAAGGTGATTTTGGGATTGGCGAAGGCGCGCGCTTGCATGATTTTCGACGCCCGCAGTTCGCGGCGGCGGTGAATGAGCGTGACTTTCGTGGCGTACTTGGTGAGGAAGAGCGCCTCTTCCATCGCCGTATCGCCGCCGCCCACGACGGCGACTTCCCGATCCTTGAAGAAGAATCCGTCACAGGTTGCGCACGCCGAAACGCCGTATCCCTTCAACCGCTCTTCCGACGGCAAGCCTAACCACTTAGCCGACGCGCCACAGGCAACAATCACAGCGTCGGCGGTGTACTCGTCGTTGCCCGCCCACACGCGGAACGGGCGCGTTTTGAAATCCACCGCCGTCACATTGCGCGTCAGGATTTCCGTCTCAAAACGCATCGCCTGTGCGCGCATGTTCGCCATCAACTCCGGTCCCTGAATGCCATGCGCGAAGCCGGGATAGTTGTCCACGTCGGTCGTAATCATCAACTGGCCGCCGGGGATGTTTTCCGGTCCTTCGCCCTCGAATAACAACGGCTTGAGATTGGCGCGCGCCGCGTAAATCGCCGCCGTGAAGCCCGCCGGCCCGGCGCCGATGATGATGACACGCCGATGATTACTCGCCACTGGGAACGCCTCCAAAAACCGACATAGCTTTGTCGAAAACGCACAATTAGCCCGGCATCTTACGTCCGCTGCTTTAGCGGCTGCAAGCTTCCGCGCCATGGTTGGCGCAGCTTGCTGCGGTTACATCGTCTGACAGGTCGGCTTGACAGGCCGTGATAGAGTTCCCCGCTTGATTGCAAGCCGTTGTGACGGGCCCTCCCTTACGGCGGGCTGTCCCACGGTCATTTTCCAAACAAGGAGGACTTGGCATGAGCTTATGCGCCACTAGGGCTTCAGTGTGTCGGGGGCTACTGCCTCCCTTTCCCTTCAAGCTCTTGTTCGTATTCGTCCTTGTCCTACTGGCGACGGTCGGCGACTTCGCCGTCCGCGCCCAGCAGGGCCGCCCGACGCCGGATGCCTCCCAGACGCCAAAGCCGTTGGAAACGAAAACCGACCTTTCCAACCCCTCATCCAACCCGATTGAACAGGCGCTCGACTTACCGGCAGTGTCGTCGGTGTTGAGTGTTTTTCCTCTCCGCAGCAGCATAGAGCCTTCCCCCAACGCCCTGCCGTTCATTGCCACGGCGTACAGTTTGAAGGGAAGAACGGCATCGGGAGAGCGCGTCCGGCCGGGCATTGTGGCGGCCGACCCGCGTGTGTTGCCGCTTGGGTCGGTCGTCAAGGTTCACGCCGGTCAGTATTCAGGCGTGTATCACGTCAAGGATACGGGCGGCCGCATTCGCGGACGCCGAATTGACATTTACATGCCGTCCACCCGCGAGGCTGTTCGCTTCGGGCGGCGGACTGTGCGGGTTGAGGTTCTTCGGGCCGGACGGCCGCAACGCGCCAAGTTTGGCACGCGGTAGCCGCTGGTTTTCCTAGGCACGCCGAACATCGGGCGCGGGCGGCTGGTGTCCGCGCCTGACTTGACTGTAGGTTTTGGTTTGAACTGAATGCAGACCGGGCTTGACCGCTTATTCACCCACCACCTTGACCTGCTGCGTGACCGGCGCGTGGGTTTGATTTGCAGTCCGGCTTCGGTGGATGTCGTGTATCGGCATGCCGCCGACCTGTTCGCCGCCTGTCCGGCGTTTCGTTTGACGGCGTTGTTCGGCCCCCAGCATGGCATTCGCGGAGAAACGCAGGACAACATGATCGAATGGGAAGGCTGGCCGCGCGATCCGCGCCTTGGCGTACCGGTGTTCAGTCTTTACGGGCGCACCCGCCAGCCAACGCCAGAGATGCTAGCCGAAGTAGACGTACTGGTGTTTGACGTGCCCGACGTTGGAACGCGCGTGTACACCTTCATCTGGACAATGGCGCTGGCGATGCAGGCGGCGCAAGCGCAGGGCATACCGTTCGTCGTTCTGGATCGTCCCAACCCGATTGGCGGCCTCGACATTGAAGGCGCTGTTCTTGAGCGCGAGTGGGCTTCGTTTGTCGGGATGTACCCGCTTCCAATGCGTCATGCGATGACGGTGGGTGAGTTGGCGCGGATGTTCAACGAAACCGAAGGCATTGGCTGTGAGCTGCATGTGGTGCCGATGGAGGGTTGGTCGCGTCCGCAGTGGTTTGACACGACCTGGCTGCCATGGGTGATGCCTTCGCCGAACATGCCGACGCTAGAAACGGCGACGGTCTATCCCGGTATGGTGTTGCTGGAAGGGACCACCCTGTCGGAAGGACGTGGAACGACGCGCCCGTTTGAGATTTTTGGCGCGCCGTTCATTGACCCATACGAGTTGGCGGCGGCGCTAGAACCGCTTCAGCTACCTGGCGTGCATTTCCGTCCGATGTGGTTTCAGCCAACATTCAACAAGTTCGCCGGTCAGCTGTGCGGCGGACTGCAACTGCATGTGCAGAATCGAGCGACCTTTCGCCCATACCGGACAGCGGTAGAGATTCTCAAAGCCGTTCGGCGGCTCTATCCGCAGGAGACGCTGTGGCGCGAGCCGCCTTATGAGTACGTGTATGATCGGCGGCCGTTTGATGTCATCGCCGGCACAGATCGGCTACGGGCGGCGATTGAGGCGGACGCTGCTTGGGAAGACATCGCAGCGGCGGACGAACCGGCGCTGGCCGACTTTTACCAACAGCGTGCGGCGTATTTGCTCTACTCATCATAAGCGTAGGACGCAGAAACCGATGCAAAACAAAATTTGGTTCAGCCCGGCGCTTCACCCCGTCGGCTTGCCGTGCAACGGCCGCTCATGCCACGCTTGACGCCGGACCGCGCCGGTCATTGCGCCTTACTTCAACCGTTGGCGAAAACCGTTTTCAACCGTTGGCGAAGACTTACCATGAAGGCTTGCTTACCGTGTTTGTTCGGTTTGTCGGGGTTGACGGTTCTGCGGTGTATGGCGACCGGATGGGTTTGCCTTTCTACAGCTATCTTGGTTTTGAGCGCCGGAGACGGCTTCGCGCAGACAACTCGCCCGGCCACCAAGCGCCGGCCGTCTCGCACATCCGCTCCAGAACATCGTCCGCCGAAGCCGACCGAGACCGCCCCGCGCCCCCAGCAAGACAAGTACCCGCCGGTTGAGGCGCGCGTCGCCGCCTATCGCGAGCAACTCGAAGCCAAGAAAATCAAGCGTGAAGATACACAGCCTTACCTCATTGACGGCGTCGAGGTGCTGGGAATTTCCGAAACGGCGCGCGGCTACACGGCTTTTATTCGCGTTGAAGACAACACGACGCTTGTTGTCCGTCCCGGCATGCGCTTCTACGACGGCGTCATTGAACGCATCGAGCCGGGCCGCATTCTCTTTCGTCTGAACAACCGGCGGCTGGTCGAAAAACGGTACGGGCGTCCGATAGACGCTGCACCCGACCAAACCTCGCCGGAGCAACCACCGGAGCAAAGACGCTTCTTCTAAAGAAGGACACTGCGCCATGTGCGGTATTGTGGGCTATGTTGGCGCGAAGCCGGTCGTCTCGGTCTTACTGGATGGCCTCAAGCGCCTTGAATATCGCGGCTACGACTCGGCCGGTATCGCCGTCGTCGCCGATGGTCAACTGGAAATCCGACGCGCTTCCGGCAAGCTTTTCAACTTGGAGGCTGCCGTTCAGCGCGCGCCTCTCGCCGGAAGCTGCGGCATTGGCCATACCCGGTGGGCGACGCACGGCCGCCCGACTGAAGAAAACGCCCACCCGCACCGCGACGCAACCGGCCGCGTCGTCGTCGTCCATAACGGCATCATCGAAAATTACCTAACGCTCAAACGAGCGTTGGAACGGGAAGGACATACCTTTGTTACTCAAACCGATACGGAAGTCATCGCCCATCTCATTGGCAAATATCACCACGGCGGTGCTGCGCTCGCCGACGCCGTTCGGCGGGCGTTAGCCGAGCTTGTCGGGATGTTCGCCATTGCGGTCATTGCGTCCGATGAGCCGAATACAATTGTTGCGGCGCGCTTTGGCCCGCCGGTCGTCGTGGGGTTGGGGCAGGATGAAAACTTTGTCGCTTCGGATGTCACGGCCATTCTGCATCACACGCGCGATGTAGTGTTTCTTGACGACGGACACATCGCGGTCGTACGCGGCGACGGCGTGACCTTCACCGACTTCGCCGGTCGTCCGGTTGCGCCGCCAGTGCAGCGTGTGATGTGGGATCCCGTCATGGCGGAAAAGGGTGGCTTCAAACACTTCATGCTCAAGGAAATCCACGAGCAGCCGCGCGCCGTCCGCGACACGCTGGCCGGGCGCGTCAGCTTGGACGAAGGCCGCGTGTATCTCGATCCAACAGCCATTCCCGACGACGCTTGGCGGACGTTCAACCGCGTCATGATCGCCGCCTGCGGCACGAGTCGGCATGCCGCGCTGGTGGGGAAGTGGATCATTGAAGAACTGGCGCGCTTGCCAGTTGAGGTGGACTACGCTGGCGAATTCCGTTACCGCAATCCACTGCTGGATAAGCAAACGTTGGTTGTCGTCATTACGCAGTCTGGTGAAACGGCCGATACTGTTGCGGCGCTGCGCGAGGCGAAACAACGTGGCTGCTACACGCTGGCGATCTGCAATGTGCCGGGCTCGATGGCGGCGCGCGAAGCCCACGGGGTTCTACTCACGCACGCTGGGCCGGAAATCTCGGTGGCTTCAACCAAGGCGTTTACGTCCCAGATGGTCGCTCTCTATCTGTTAGCGCTTCACTTTGGGCAACACCGTGCGACGCTGACGCCGGACGCCGTGATGACGCACATTGAGCGACTGCTGGCGTTACCGACCAAATTGGAAGCTGTCCTTGGCCAAGAGGCGACTGTGGCGGAGTTATCTAGGGAATTCTTCCGCGTCTCGGACTTTCTTTACTTAGGGCGCGGCGTTCACTTCCCCATCGCGCTCGAAGGAGCGCTCAAGCTCAAGGAAATCAGCTACATTCACGCCGAAGGCTTTCCGGCCGGAGAAATGAAGCATGGACCCAACGCGCTTATTGACGAACGGCTGCCGGTCGTCATGGTGATGCCGCGCGAAGTGGGCAATCCGGCTTCGGAACTGCGTTATGAAAAAACATTGTCGAACCTTCAGGAAGTTAAGGCGCGCGATGGGCGCGTCATTGCCGTGGTGACAGAAGGCGATACGCAAGCGACGGCGCTGGCCGAGCGCGTCATCTCTATTCCACCCGCGAGCGATGTGCTTTCAGCGGTGCTGGCCGTCGTGCCGTTGCAGTTGCTGGCCTACCACATCGCCGTTCGGCGCGGCTGCGACGTGGATCAGCCGCGCAATCTCGCCAAGAGCGTCACGGTTGAGTAGCGCGTGTTCTACGTTGAGAAGTTTCTTGCACCGCTCTTCTTCCCGCTGTCGCTGGCGCTCCTTGGACTCGGCGTGGGCGTCGGGTTGCTGTGGTTTTCACGGCGGCAGTTTGCGGGCAAGCTAGTCGTTACAGCGTCCGTCGCATTTTTGGCCGTCGTCAGCCATGGCTGGACGGCTAATGCTCTGCTGCGCCCACTGGAGCGCAACCAACCCGTGTTTGCGCCGACCGGCGCTGTCCCACCCGAACAACAAAGCATTCGTTGGATTGTCGTCCTTGGCGGCGGCGCTGGCGGGGCTGAAAACCTACCGCCAACTCAGTGTTTATCCACCGCCTCCCTGCAGCGACTCGTCGAGGGGATTCGCTTACAGCGACTTCTCCCAACCGCCCAACTTGTGACTTCGGGCGGCGCAGTCTTTATGACGCGGCCAGCAGGCGAAGTCATGCGCGACGCCGCCTGCGCGCTGGGCGTTCCGCCGGAGCGGGTAACCGTTCAGCCTGTAGGGCGCAACACGGTTGAAGAAATCGCCGCCGTCGCGTCGCTCGTTGGGACGGCGCCGTTCCTGCTGGTGACTTCCGCCGCCCACATGCCGCGCGCCCTTGCCGCCTGTCGCGCACAGGGTTTGACGCCAATACCGGCCCCGACCGACTTTCAGGCGACGGAGGATGACGACGTGTGGACACCGGGCGACCTCTACCCAAGCGGCGCGGCGCTGCATCAATCGGAGCGCGCAACGTATGAGTACCTTGGCCGCTTGCGCGGACGTGTACGGTAGGCGTCCTGCGCCGCCAGCTGACTGCGCAAAGCGCGCAGCTGGTGCAGCAGGGCGACGCCGGACAGTCCCAACAAAACGCCCAAACTGTCAAACCCGACGTCAGCCGGCGAACCGATGCGTTCCACTGTGAAGGTTTGCCGCCATTCGTCCAGTCCCGCGTACAGAATAGACACAACAGCCGCGCCAAGACCGGCCTGCCGTGGCGACCAGCAGTTTGCGCGCCGCAGGGCGACGTACCAAAGCAGCGCTAGTAGGGCGTACTCCGTAACGTGGCCTAGTTTGCGCAGGATGAGATGGAACGTCTCGGTGGTTTGTGGGTCAGGATTCGGCAGCCACCAGTGCAACCAAATCCGCGCCAGCGGGGCGGTGTTGCGCCATGCCAGCCAATCGCTGGAAAACACAAATATCGCTCCCATCCAGCCGATGGGCAGGAGCAGCCACCACCAGCGACCCTTAGCGTTGGTCATAGCGAGAGCCGTTTGAAGATCGGCTCGGGAATGGCCCGAATGACGAACATGATGAAGCGCCAGAAAAACGGTGTATAAACATCGCCGTCGGCGCGCTCCAGCGCGCGTACGATGTCATGCGCTACACGTTCGGGTTTAGCGACGATGGGCGGCAGTTGCATACCGTAGGTCATTGGCGTGTCTACAATGCCCGGCTTGATGGTGACGACCCGCACGCCCTTCTTGAACAGTCGCTGCCGCAAGCCCTGACAAAACGCGGTGACGCCGGCTTTAGCCGACCCGTAAACATAGTTGCTTTGGCGGCCGCGGTCCCCGGCGACAGAGGAAATAACGCCAATCACGCCACGCCCCTGCGCTTCAAAGTAGTTCGCTGCGTGCGTCACGATGGACACCACGCCAGTGTAGTTGGAGGCAATCATCGCTTCAGCGGCGGTTACGTCGCGTTCCGCCTGCTTCTGGTCAGTCATTGTACCGAAGGCGACGAGGACGCCGTCCAGTCGGCCAGCGCGTTCAACCACCGACGCAAAGACGGCAGCGTGGCTGGCAAGATCGCAGGCGTCGAAGGCGATGGTGGACGTTTGCACGCCGTACCGCAGGCGGGCGTCGGCGGCGATGCGTTCCGCTTCAGCGAGGTTACGTGCGGCGAGGATGAGCGTTGCACCGCGTTTCGCCAACTCAGCGACGACGGCGCGCGCAATCCCCGACGTAGCCCCAAAAATGGCGTAAGTCGGCGTCATTGAGTCTCAAATGACAGCCGTTTCGTGCAGTAGTTCGCCTTTGGCGAAGCGTTCGATGGAAAGCGGCGTCACATCCAGCGTCCGCGACTCGCCAAACAGGATCATTTCCGCAATGGCCGTACCCATCGCCGGCGAATGCATGATGCCGTGGCCACTGAAGCCAGCGCACACGTAAAAGCCTTCGACGTTCGGGACGGGGCCGACAATAGCGTGGTGGTCCGGCGAGATGTCGTAGAGGCCGCCCCAGCAGCGACGCAGGTTGATGGAGGCGTTTTCCAAGCAGGGGACGCGCGGCAGCGCGCGCTCGATGATGGCGTCAATAAAGTCAGGGTTAAAGGTCGTATCAAAGCTTTCCGGCTCATTCGGATCGGCCCAGCCGAGCATCACGCCGTCGCCTTCCCTGCGGATGTAGCAGCCGGTGCTCAGGTCAACCAGCATCGGCAGCTCGCGGGGCAGTTCATCGAACCTTTCCGTCGTCACGATCTGTCGTTTGGTGGGACGGATAGGAATCTCCACGCCCAGCTTACGTCCGACCAGATGCGCCCATGCGCCGGCGGCGTTGACGACCGTTCGAGTGGCGATATGGCCGCGATTGGTGACAACGCCCGTGATGCGGCCATGCTCAACGGTGAAGTCCAGCGCTTCAGTTTCCAGTTCGATGCGCGCGCCTTGTTCGCGGGCCTTGCGGTTGAAGCCCTGCATAATGCTGTAGGGGTCAACAAAACCGTCCGTCGGGCAGTACGTACCGCCCAGAACATCCTCAACGTACAGTTGCGGGACGAGTCTAACGATGTCGTCGCGGGTCAGAAATTCCACCGGTACGCCTTCCGCCCTCTGGACATCCATGTTGCGGTGCAGATAGTCCACGTGCGCCGGTTCGGTGGCGATAAAGAGGTAGCCGTAGCGCCGATATTCCGGGTCCTGGCCAGTGAGTTCTTCAAAGTGGGTGAAAAACTCTATCGAGAACCGGGACATGCGGATGTTGACCGGCGTGGCGAACTGCTGGCGGACGCCGCCGGCGCTGCGTCCGGTTGAGTGCTTGCCTTGGAAGTTTTCGCGTTCGAGGATCAGCACATCACGGCAGCCGTGCCGGGTCAGAAAGTAAGCGATGCTGCAACCAATGACGCCGCCACCAATGATGACGACTTCAGCTTGTTTAGGCATACAATCGGAGCACCTCATCACCGGACTTGAAGCCGTCGATTTGAAACACGACAGGGCGTGTGGACAGCAACCCGGCTTGGATGTTAGGCGTCCACATCCTCTTTTTCACGCTCAAGCTCTTCAAAAAGGTTGTCGTAACAAGCTTGGCACACCGCCCGGTACCCAAACTGCCGCACGACTTCCGCCAGTTCGGGGATGCGCGTGATGTCGAAGAGCTGCCGAGCAGGTTCATCGCAACAGTCGCAGAAGGCTCGCGTAGGCATCGTCGTTTCACCCTGGATAAGGAAGGGGCGGGATACACCGCCGGGCGGTCGGAACCAGTGCTGAAAACCGAGTGAAGTTACCTATGGTTTGGTAATCGCCAGCCGAAAGGCAAGTTTTTAGTAGTGTAAGTGAAAGCCAATGAGATTGTGCGTAGCGTAACGTACTTTGCCGATACTTTGTGCAGATGGCTGGTGTCTGAAAGGCGCTCTCTGAGCGGTTACTCTGACAGAGATGCTCAAGGTGAGCTACTCAACAGCATTTCGTGGTTGTTCACAGCTGCTGAACACCGAAACAGTCGCCGCAAAGGACACTCAAGCAACACCGGCGCGAGCGGCTAAAGCGACGAACGCCCGCCGCGCCTGCGCCCGAACTTCGGCTTCATCCAAGGTCGTGAGTTCCCCATGGCGCACGACCACCCGGCCGGCGATGACCACATGCCGGACATCGGCGGCGGTTGCGGCATAGACCAACGCCGAAAGCGGATCGGGATGCGGCGCGGCATGCAGGGTGTCCAGATTGACCACGGCGATGTCGGCCGCCTTGCCGACATCCAAACTGCCGATTTCGTGTTCCAACCCGAGCGCGCGTGCGCCCTGCCAAGTCGCCATCTGGAAGGCTTCCAACGCCGTCAGCCGCTTTGCGCCCCACCGCATTTTCTGAAGCAGCGCCGCCGTCCGCATTTCCGTGAAAGCGTCCAGCCGATTGTTGCAAGGCGCGCCGTCCGCGCCGAGCGAAACCGATACGCCGCGTTCCAGCATCTCCACCACCGGAGCGACGCCGGAACCCAGCTTTAGATTGGACGACGGACAGTGCAAAACATGCGTCCCCGTTTCAGCCAAAATTGTCAGTTCCGCCTCGTCCAGCCAGATGCAGTGCGCGACGCCGACGTGCGCGCCTGTCAGCCCAAGTTCGTGCAGATAAGCCAGATTTCGCCGGCCGGTGAGGCGTTCAACCAACGCCACTTCGTCGCGGTTTTCCGAGGCATGCGTATGCACGCGCACCCCTTTCTCGCGCGCCAGCGCCGCTATGTCGCGCAGCAAGGTCTGCGTACACGACAGGACAAAGCGCGGCGCCAAGGCAATCCGAACACGCCCCTCGGCCGCGCCGTGCCATGTTTCAAGTAGGCGCAAGGACTCGGCGCGGGCGTGCGCCGTCGTCTCGCGCAACCCGGCCGGAACATCATCCCCGGCGTCCATCAGGCACTTGCCCACCACGGCGCGGAAGCCGCTTTCAGCGACGACCTCCAACGCCGCTTCCGTGTGATAGACGCTCTCCATTGTCATCGCACACGTCGTGCCGCCGCGCATCATCTCCGCCGTTGCCAACTGCGCCGAAATGCGAAGGCTTTCCGGAGTGTGCGCAGCCTCAAACTTCCAAATACGCGTTTTCAGCCAGTCGAGGAGTTCGAGGTCGTCAGCTGCGCCACGAAACAACGTTTGGCACAGATGAACATGCGATTGAACGAAGCCCGGTATGACTACGCAGCCGTGCGCGTCAAGCGTCTCGTCCGCTGTTTGCGGCGCATCGCCGACGTGCGTGATGTGACCGTCCCGCACGTACAGGTCGCCCTTCACGACCCGATGTTTCGGGCCGCTTGTCAGAATTGTTCCATCAGCAATCCGCAGTGTGGGCATAGGGCGCTACTCAGTCGGCGTTTGGCGTTCAACGCGCGCGGTTGGCGGCAGGCGCAAGCCCTCTCCTGAAGACACGGGCGCTTCCGACAGCCAGAGTATATCGCCACGTACGGCGTCGCCAAAGGCGGCGTTTTCCGTCCGCCGGTCACGTTTGAGGCGCGTCAAAAGCGCGCAGCGGTCGGTACCGCACACCAGACGTTTTTCGCGTCCTTTCTCACGTTGCAGGTCCCCGATGACGCGCCATGCCGACCAGCCATGACGCGGCTCGGCTGCCCGCTTCCCATCTCGCCGCAGCACAAAGTAGAAAAACTTTTGGTTGTGGCTGCGCAGCCCTGTCAGGCCGTCGAGCTGTGCAACCAACGGCGTCGGTTTCCATACAATCGACACATGACACCAATCGCGGTGTGGGCGCTCCGCCAGCATGCGGCATGGGCCGTCAGCGGTGCATGGCGCAAAAACCCCCAGCATCGGGTCAGCTTCCAGTAGAGCGTCACGAAGCCGCATCGCCGCGCGAGCGGTCTCATGCAAACCCGGCTCAATGACATACAGCCCACCGTCAGGCTTCAGCCCTGCCCGCGCCAGAGTTATCACCCAAGCAGGCGCAGTGGCGTCTGAGGTAACCTCATTAAGCAGGTTGGCGAGCCAAATGAAGTCAGCTCCGCCGCGCGGAAGATACGCCTTGACCTGCGCAGCGTCGCCGACATGCGAGCTAATGCGCACTGCCAGAGTTTCGCGGCGTTCGGCATTGATCTGATCGGCGGCTTGGCGCAGCAAGCTAACCGCCTCCTGCATCGCCGTCGGCGACGCCTCCACCAGAACGATGTCCACACGGAAGGCCGTCGGCCGCAGGGAAGCCAGAAAGTTCAGCGTCGCTAACGCGGCGGTTCCTGGGCCGCAGCCAATGTCCAAAACGGTGAAGTGCGACTTTGCCGCAAGTTCCTCAGCAAGCCGCGCATGGCGTCCAGCTTCGGTCAGTACCCAGGCCGCCTTGACGTAGTTGCGCGGCAAGAAGTGAAACAAGTACGCCAGCCGCCGTGCATCCTGCCAGTAGCCGCCGGGAAGCGCCTCAGTCAGCGTCCCCCGGCGGCGGGTAAAATCATTCGATAGACGCACCAAGGCGTCGGCGATCGGCGCCAGAAAGACTTTCCCCACCGGTCCTCGGTCGTACTGCGCCAAGGCTTCGGGACCGAGCTGGTGCGCCACTTGACGGCGTTCAAGTTGTCGCAGGAAGTCATCGCCTCTTGCGAACATCACCGTCGCCTCCCTTTGCGCCTGCGAAAGCGGTTGTCTTGAACAGGCGGCGCATCTTATCGTTGCAGGCTGGGATTTCAATCTTCCGGGAGCGTGCGCGCCATGATTGAGGCTTACTTCGCGGAGAAAGTTCCCGAAGTCAACCGTTGGCTTGACCGACTCATGCCGCCTGCAACAACGCCTCCGCCGCGCATCCATGAAGCGATGCGGTACAGCCTCATGGCTGGGGGCAAGCGCTTGCGTCCGATCCTCGTTCTGGCTGCCGGCGAAGTTTTCGGCGGCCGGCCGGAGCGCCTGTATCCCGTCGCCTGTGCCTTTGAGATGGTTCACACCTACTCGCTGATTCACGACGATCTCCCGGCGATGGACAACGACGATTTGCGGCGCGGCATGCCAACCTGCCATAAGCAGTTTGATGAAGCGACGGCCATTTTGGCTGGAGACGGACTGATGACGCATGCTTTTCGGATATTGGCCGAAATGGACGCCCCGGCGGAGCAAAAAGTGCGCGTCATTCGGGAATTGGCCGTCGGCTCCGGTACGGTTGAAGGCATGATCGCCGGTCAAGTGGTTGACCTCGAAGCCGAGGGTAAGCCAATTGACGCTGAGCGGCTGACCTTCATCCATCGCGCCAAAACCGGAGCGCTGATTCGCGGGGCGCTGGTGTGCGGCGGCATCATGGCGGGCGCATCCGAAGATGATATTGCCTTGCTTGCGGCCTACGGCGACCGCGTTGGGTTGGCGTTTCAGATCGCCGACGACATCCTTGACGAAACGGCGACCGCCGAACAGCTTGGGAAAACGCCGGGCAAAGACGCCGCTGCCGGTAAGGCAACATACCCGGCGCTGTACGGCTTGGAGGTGTCCCGCCGCCATGCCGAAGCGCTCGCTGAAGAAGCCATCACTATCCTAGCGCCGCTCGGCCGCCGCGCAGAGCTTTTGGTGGAAGTGGCGCGGTTTGTCGTTCATCGTACGTCGTAGCGCAGCCAATCCCATCCTCTTACAGAGCCATCCGAGGAACACCTAGCCCTTTGGCTGTATCTCCCGGCGTTGACTTTGTGGGACCGGCGACGCTCGCCTTACCTGTGGCGACGCAGTCGAATGCTGAGCGTGCGACGCTGGCGTCAGCCCTCGCTGCGCCGAGCCTGACGGGGGACGCCGCTGTATGCCTCTCGTCGCTGCGCAACAAGGCGCTGGGCGTCGGCTTTCTGGGCGAGTCGGCGTCCACCTGTTGCGCAGAGCGATCTATGCAGGCCAAGCCCTATCACGCCTATTGTTATCGCTCAACTCCGCGGGAGCCGGCCCCTGGTGCAGAGGCGCTTACTCGGCTTTCCGGCGCAGGAAGGTCGGCCTATCGAGAACGTCGGCTTCCGCCGCCGGCGATGGCGGTCGTCCAAACGAAGACGGCGCGACAACGTTCCCCACGGCGGTTGTCGTCGCTGTGGACGGCGGCTGGTTGGCGGCTTGGGTGGATTGATCGAAGCCGGTGGCGATGACCGTAATTTTCATCGCATCCTTCATCCGATCATCAATGACCGCGCCGAAAATGATGTTGGCCTCCGGGTGCGCCGCTTTCTGAATAATCGAGGTGGCTTCGTTGACTTCGTGCAGCGTCAAGTCGTGACCGCCCGTGATGTTAACGAGAACGCCGCGCGCTCCTTCAATCGAGGCTTCTTCGAGCAGTGGGCTGGCGATGGCTGCATTGGTCGCTTGAATGGCGCGGTTTTCGCCGGAAGCCTGCCCCGTTCCCATTAGAGCAATGCCGGAGCCGCGCATAATGGTGCGGACATCGGCGAAATCAAGGTTGATCATTCCGGGCACGGTAATGAGGTCTGAAATCCCTTGCACGGCTTGGCGCAGCACATCGTCCGCCATACGGAAGGAGTCGGCCAGCGATGTGTTCCGATCCACGGTCGTTAGCAGGCGATCATTAGGAATGGTGATAATCGTGTCCACACATTCGTGAAGTTCACGGATACCTTTCTCAGCATTCATCATCCGACGGCGGCCTTCAAAACTGAACGGCTTGGTGACGACTGCGACGGTCAAAATTTCCAGTTCACTCGCTAGGCCGGCGACAATCGGCGCAGCGCCGGTGCCCGTCCCGCCGCCCATGCCGGCCGTAATAAACACCATGTCAGCTCCTTCAAGGGCGTCAATAATTTTTTCAGTGTCTTCGAGCGCGGCCTCACGGCCAACGACCGGGTCGGCGCCGGCGCCTAGCCCCCGCGTCCGCTTGCTGCCGATCTGGATTTTGACGGCGGCCTTTGACATACTCAGCGCCTGCATGTCGGTATTCACCACGAGAAAAGAAATGCCTTCAATACCAGACTCAATCATCCGATTGACGGCGTTGCCACCGCCGCCGCCGACGCCGATGACCTTGATGTTTGCACCCTTCGAGATGGTGTTTTCCACAAATTCAAACCTCACTGATGGTGGACTTGATGGTCGCTTGTTATCTACTCCCATGGGATGATTGCCTCCTACCCGTGACCGTGGTCAGGACCTTTTGTATAATGGAAAACGTAATAGTTAGCGCGCTGAACTCGACAAAGAGAACAAACTCTTGATACCTGCCCCAATGCCTGTCAACCAGTCTCGCCAACTTGTCCCACGCGGTCGTAAGTAATGATGTGCGCGTGGACGAATACTTGAAAGAATCAATCCAATTGCCGTCGCCCATTCAGCCCGGCGAAGTTCCTCATTGAGACCATCCAGTCCATCGGGGACACCAATGCGTACAGGGACATCCAGCATGCGTTCCGCCAGTTCGGGAATCCCCGAAAGGAGGCTGCCGCCGCCAGTCAGCACCAAACCACTTGATAATTTTCGCTCAAATCCTGCCTCTCGAAGATTCTCCCGGAGTTGCTTGAAAATTTCCTCAGCCCGCGGCTGGAGCATTTCACATAAGACTTGGCGGGAAAGGACCCGCGCCCGCCCACCAGAAGCTGCAAATTCAAGTTGCTCTTCGCGTTCATGTGGATGCAATAACGGTGCAAAGGCGCACCCAAATGTCTGCTTAATGCGCTCCGCTTCAGGCACGGATGACCGCAGCCCAACCACAATATCGTTGGTAAAATGCGCCCCACCGATCCCAAACATCGCCGTGTGGCGGACTGCACCGCGCTGAAACACAGCAAGGCTAGTAATGTCACCGCCAATATCAACAATGGCTGTCCCGTATTCACGTTCTTCTTCCGTGAGCGTTGCGGCGGCAGCGGCTAGGGAACTAAGGGTGAGGTCTTCCACAATCATACCTAGCCGGTTTGCGCTTGTCACGATGTTTTGTGAGGCCGTTATAGGTGAAGTCACTATATGTACGGTGACTTCCAGCCGCATGCCCAACATACCGAGGGGATCGCCGATTCCGTCCTGTTCATCCACGACAAATTCCTGTGGGAGAACCTCGATGATCCCCCGGTCAGACGGCAGGCTGACGGCGCTTGCCTGCTCAATGACTCGTTGAATATCCGCCGCCGTAATTTGCCGGTTGCGCTGGGCTACTGCAACGACGCCATGGCCGTTAAGGCTGCGGATATGCAGACCTGACAGACCCGCATGGACGGAGGAAACCTCAAAGCCGGCCATTTTTTCAGCTTCGTGCAACGCCTGCCGGATGGTTTCTTCCGCCAACTCAATGTTGACCACCACGCCCTTTCGGATTCCCTTGGACGGTACCTCAGCATAGCCGGCCACCGCCCAGCGGTCGCGGTCTGGGACAGGCGTCGCAATCACCATCCGGGTTCGGGTAGAGCCAAGATCAAGACTCGCTGTGTAGGGGAAGGCTCGGGCCATGGACTACCTCCGCGACGTCACACCCTGTGAGCGAGGATTTGTTGTTGGCGTTGCCCTGGTCGGTCGCGGCGGCGCTGGGCGGCGTGTCCCAGACGAAGAGCGGGACGAGACAGCGGCGGCGCGTTCGTCAAAGCCAAGATGCACATCGCGCAGGCTGACCATCGTGACAGACTTCAAAAACGGCGCTTTCTCAAAGATGTGCGGCTCGGAAGAACGCAGACGCTCAAGAATAGCGACGTCACGCCGCTGGAGCGCGTCTATAATCTCACAGGCATGCAACAGGCGCGCGCGAAAATCCTCTCGCCCAAGGCCGACAACAATCCGGCTGTTGCGCAGCTGAACGCGCACATCCTCCAAGTGCGACAAATCCACCGACTCAATCCGCTCAGAAAGACGCGGCTCAGCGGCGTCGAGCGCCCACATCAGGTTGCGGTAAAGCTGCAACCGCATTCGATTTTCACGTTGTCCACTCGGCTCTCGATCCGAAGCGAACCCAACCACCACACTCGGCGGTTCGCCATCTGTCTCCGGGTTGTACGCGCCAAGGACAACGCCCTCATCGTCAAGCCAAACCAGACTGCCGCGTTCCGCCATTTGCGCCAGAACGACCGGTTTTCGTTCCTCAACCACAACCCGCACCGTATCGGGCAAAATCCGCACGACACTCACCCGCCGCACCCGGGCTAGGCTTTCTAGATGCCGGCGCAACCCTGGAAGAGATACCGTCAGGAGCGAGCCGGTCGCCTGCTGCCGCACAGCGCGTTCAACGTCCTCGGCCAGCGGCGACTGACAACCGATGACCTCCACACGCCGCAGTGTGAATAAACTCGACCGCGTCATCGCCGTCCCCATCGCGGTGAGACTAGCCAGCAGCGCCATCCAGATTACTCCCGACTGCCAACTCCGAAGGCGACGGCCTACGGAAGACACCACGTCCCACGCGCTGGAGACAACAGCGGCTTCGTGCATCCGCTTACGGCGCGACGGCAGGACTTGGCGAGGGGTACGGGCGGCGAACACCATGAGACTCCTTTACGTTTTTAGTCCCAAACTTCGACTTCCATTTCAAGCTCAATCCCACGCGCCTCACGGACGCGCGACCGAATCCGTTCAACCAACGCAAAGACATCCGCTGCCCGGGCGTTGCCGTTCGTCACAATGAAGTTGGCATGCAACGGCGAAATGGTTGCTCCGCCAACGGCGTCGCCTTTCATGCCTAGTTCGTCAATGATACGCCCGGCGGCGAGGTCTGGCCCCGGGTTTTTGAACATACATCCGGCGCTGTTGGCGTTGACAGGCTGCGTCGCTGCGCGGCGTCGGCGGTATTCTGCAATTTCAGCACGGCTGGTTCCAGCGTCGCCGGGACGAAGTTGCAACGTAACCCCAAGAATCAAATCTTGGTCGGTGAACGGCGACCGTCGGTAGGCGAAGTCCAGCGTTTCACGGGGCAGTGTGATGATCCGACCGTCACGCGCAACATCTACGGACACAATCACATCCGCAATTTCATAGCCGTGTGACCCGGCGTTCATCTTGACTGCGCCGCCGACGCTGCCTGGAATTGGGGCTAACCCCTCGACGCCCGACAAACCACGCTCCACGCATTGATTGACGAGACGCGGCAGGCTGTAGCCAGCGGGCGCCGTCACCCGCAGCCCATCAAACACCACCTGGGTCTTGAGCGCGCGCAAACTAATGGCCGCCCGGTTGAGCGGCTCATCCGCCACTAAGAGGTTTGTTCCGTAACCCAACGGACTCCAGCGGACGCCGTTTTCATTGAACGCCTGTACCAACGCCGCCGCCTTCTCTGGTGTGTCGGGATAGGCTACACAGGCAATCTCACCGCCGACGCGCAGCGAAGTCAGCCGGCGCATCGGCTGGCGAAAGCGAGCGTCCACGTTCAGCTTGGCGCAAATTTGCTCAAGCGACTTCGGCATGCCCTAAAAACCTTTCTCCTAGCCGCCAGACATCCCCAGCGCCGACAGTCAACAACACGTCGCCGGGCCGGGTCAGCGCAACCACGGCCGGCAACGCCGCTTCGAGATCACCGACATAGTAGGTCGCCGGATGACCGGCGGCCTGTAGGGCGGCGGCCAGCGCCGCCGATGTCACACCAGTTATCGGCGCTTCGCCCGCCGCGTAAACATCCACAATACACGCTACATCCGCGCCACCCAGCGCCGTCACAAAATCTGCAAACAAATGCCGTGTACGCGAATAACGGTGTGGTTGAAATACCAAGACGATACGGCGCTCGGTTTTGCGCGCCGCATCCAGAACGGCGGCGATTTCAACCGGGTGGTGGCCATAGTCGTCAATGACAAGAACATTATTCTTTTCCCCACGGATTTGGAACCGTCGAGAAGCATTTTTGAACATTTCCAGCCCGACTTGTATGGCCTCAAAGCCGATCCCCAATTCAAGACCGATGGCGACAGCGGCTAAAGCATTCAAGACAGCATGCCGGCCAGGAACTTGAAGACGCACTCTTCCAAGCCGGTCGGTGGCGTGCCGGATGATAAACGTCCAACCAAAAGGCTTCTCAGAAGCAAGTTCGGCGGCGCGCAAATGCACATTCGGGGCTGTCAGTCCATAGAGGACGGTTCGTTTTGTCAGGCGCGGCAAAAACCTTTGTACGCCGGGATCGTCGGCGCAGGCGACAACCAATCCTGCATCCGGGACACCTTCGGCAAAGCGTACAAAGTGGTCGGTGATGGCGTCCAAGTCGCGGTAAAAGTCCAAATGGTCGCGGTCAATGTTAGTGACAACGGCAATGTCGCGTGGCAGGAGAAGAAACGAGCCGTCGCTCTCGTCGGCTTCTGCGACGAAGCAGCAGCCGTCGCCGGCGACGGCGCCGCCGCCGATGCCGTCCAACGCCGCGCCAATCACAGCTGTTGGATCGGCCTTGGCTGCCCGAAGCAAACTGAAGACCATCGCGCTGGTCGTAGTTTTACCGTGGGTTCCGGCAATGGTGATAGCCGTTTTGCCCGCCATCAACTCGGCAAGCATTGCCGCGCGATGAATGACGGGAATGCCCCGCTCCTGCGCCGCCCGTCGTTCTGGGTTGTCAGGCTTGACGGCGCTGGAGACGACAACACGGTGCGCGCCGCTGATGTGCCGAGGATCGTGGCCAATGAACACACGCACGCCCAGTTGTTCCAAGCGCGCCGTCGTCGCCGACGCTACGAGATCCGACCCGGAGACCCGCCAGCCGCGCCGCAACGCGATTTCCGCCACGCCGCTCATGCCGCTCCCGCCGACGCCGATAAAGTGCACATGCTCGACCATAGCTACGTCATCTTGCGCGACGGAGAATTTGGTACGCAACGTCCACGGTGCGTTCCGCCGCCCGTGGAACCGCCAAAGCACGGGCGGCGGCTTCCATGCGGGCCAATCGTTTAGGGTCATCAAGAAGGTTGAGAATGGTTTGGGCAAGCTTCGCTCCAGTAAGATCGGCTTGCAGAATCACTTCACCCGCACCTGCTTGGGCAAACGCCTCGGCGTTTTTCCGTTGATGGTCATCGGCCGCTTGCGGAAAGGGAATAAAAATCGCTGCGCGTCCGGCGGCGGCAATCTCAGCGATGGTCGCTGCCCCGGCCCGGCAGACCAAGACATCCGCCGCCGCCATCGCTTCCGCCATGTGGTGAATGAACGGGAGAACCTCCGCCTGGAGACCAGCCGCCGCATAGGCGGCACGCACTAACTCAACGTCGCGTTCGCCAGTCTGATGGACAATGGACAACCCCGGTCGCACCGCCAAGTGCGGCGCGGCGTCCGCCATGGCGCGGTTGATGGCCTGTGCGCCCTGACTGCCCCCAAAGACGAGCACCCGCCCGCGCGGCGCATCAGACGGCTTCGGTGGAATTTGCTCAAACTCAACGCGCACCGGCGTGCCGGTCAGGACGGCTTTTGCGCCAAAATACACAGCGGTCTCGCGGTATGACACAGCCGCCCCGGTCACAAAAGGGGCCAGCAGGCGATTGGTAAGACCGGGCAGAACGTTGACCTCAACCGCCAGCGTCGGCACGCCATGGACGATGGCGGCCAGCATCGCCGGCCCCGAGGCGTAACCGCCGACGCCAACGGCGATGTCTGGTTTGAAGCTTCTCACCAACCGCCATGCCTTCCAGAGACCGGACGGCATGGTGCCCAGCGTTTGCAGCCGTCGCCCCCAAGAGACATTGTTGAGCGCGCCCGCCGGAATCAACGTCAACTGGAAGCCCGCTTCCGGGACAAGTTTTTTCTCCAACCCACGCTCCGTACCAACAAAATGCACCTCGGTTGTTGGGTCGCGGCGCACAAACGCCCGTGCGATGGCGATGCCAGGAAAAATATGTCCGCCGGTGCCGCCGGCTGCCATGAGGACGCGCACCTCCTGCCCTCGCTTTCACCCAAAACGTTCCGACTTGAGCGTTCTGCATTCACGTCCGCCGCGAGACGCTCAACAGCCAGCCGGTGGCCAGAAGACTCATCATCAGCGAACTGCCGCCGTAGCTGACGAATGGGAGCGGAATGCCTTTGGCTGGGGCCAACCCCAACACCACGCTCAGGTTAAACAACGCCTGTCCGACCAACAGTACGGTAACGCCGACAGCCAGCAGTTTGCCGAACTCATCTGACGCTAAATAAGCCGCCCGCAGTCCGCGCACCAGTAGGACGCCGAACAAACCAATCACCATTAGGCTGCCGATCAGACCGATTTCTTCAGCAATGACGGAGAAGATGAAGTCCGTGTGCGCCTCCGGCAGGTAAAACAGCTTTTGTCGGCTCTGCGCCAAACCGACGCCGGACACGCCGCCGCTGCCAATCGCCAGCAGGGATTGGATGATCTGGAAGCCTTCCTCACGCGGCGCTTTCCACGGATCGAGGAACGCTAGCAGCCGCGCGCGGCGGTAAGGTTCTTTCAGTGCGGCGTATAGTAGAAGCGGCGCGCAAGCCAAACCAGCCGCCGCCAGTTGGCGGCACGGCACTCCAGCGACCAGCAGCATCGCCGCCGCCGTGCCGCCCAGTATCAAGACCGTTCCTAGATCGCGCCCCAGAAAAACCAGGCCGGCCAGCACGCCGGTAACCAAGCCGGCGGGCAGCAGTGTTTGGAACGGATCACGGCGCGCAAGCGCGTCTTTCCGACTCAGAAAAAACGCCAAGAACAAAACAAGCGCCGGCTTGGCTAGTTCCGACGGTTGAAACATCATCCCCGGCAGGCGAATGAAGCGGTGCGTGTTGCGTACCGGCGGCAGCAGCAACACCAACACTAGCAACCCGACGGCGACGCCCAGCAGCCCGTACACCACCCATGAACGCTCAAGGCGTGGGTAGCCAATCCACAAGCCACCGACGAGCAAGCCGCACCCAACGAGCGCGGCCAGAAACTGTCGCAGGACGAAGTGAAACTGCGTCTGGTAGGCTTCGCGCGCCAGTGTCGCCGAAGCGCTGTACACCATCACCAGTCCGAACAGTGTCAGGGCCGCCGTTGCCGCCAGCAGCCATGGATCAACAAAGGAGACAAAGTTGCGCGCGACCGGAACCGTTTTGGGGATGGCGAGGGTCAGTTTCATGACGCTTCGCTCCGCACACTGGAAATCACCTCCTTGACAACCGCCTTGAAGACCTGCCCCCGATGCTCGAAGTTGTCAAACATATCGAAACTGGCGCAGGCCGGCGCGAGCAAAATGGTGTCACCCGGCGCGGCGCGTGCCGCCAGCGCGCGCACCGCCTCCGCCAGACTTTCGTGGCGCGTCACCGGTTGAGTAAGGCGTCCGGCAAGCGCAGCGGCGATCTTGTCGGCGGCCTTGCCAATCAGCGCCACTGAAGCGGCGCGTGGGGCCAGCGCCGTCGCCAGCGGCGCAAAGTCACCGTCCTTGTCGAGGCCGCCTAGAATCACGTGCAGCCCCGACGGAAAGGCTTCGATAGCGACCTGCGCCGCCGCAACGTTGGTGGCCTTGGAATCGTTGAAGTAGCGAACGCCGCCAACCTCGGCGACCAACTCCATCCGGTGCTCAAGACCCCGAAAGTTGCGGACGGTTGCGCGCGCGTCCTCTGGCGCGACGCCGGCCGCCAGTGCGACCGCCAAGCTTGCCAACGTGTTTTCGAGGTTGTGGCGGCCGGGAAGCGGTACGTCGGCGCAGCAGCACAGCACGCGCTCAACGGCGCGCGTGCGACAAACGATCTCATCCCCGCGTACGAACAGCCCCTCGTCCAACTCGCGGCGGGCGGAAAACAGGGTCAGCGGCGACGACTGCCCCGCCAGCAAGGCCTGCACGCGCGGCGTCGTCGGATCGTCCGCGTTGAGGACGGCCAACGTTTCTGCGTCGAACCGACGAAACAAATTCAACTTCGCCGCGACGTAGTTTTCAAACGTTCCGTGACGGTCAAGATGGTCGGGCGTAATGTTGAGCAGGACGCCGATGTGCGGGCGAAACGTGACAACGGTCTCAAGTTGAAAGCTGCTGCATTCTAGTACCGTCCAACCATCGTCGCGCGAAGTTTCAACGAGCGAAACGGCTGCAACGCCGATGTTGCCGCCGACCTGCGTCGGCAGGCCGCCGTCGGCCAGCAGTCGCCCGATAAGGGTCGTGGTCGTACTTTTCCCGTTCGTGCCGGTCACGCCGACAATTCGGCCGCGTAAGTGGCGAAATGCCAACTCAATCTCTCCGATGATGGGAACGCCGGCCTGCCGCGCTTGTTGAAGGTACGCCAGCGTCGGTGGGACGCCCGGACTGACGACAATCTCATCCGCGTTGAGAAAGGTTTCAGGCCGGTGCCCGCCGGCCTCAATCGTCACGCCCTGCGCCTGCAATGACGCGACGGCGGCCGGCAGCTTGTCCAGGGGGCGGCCGTCGGAAAGCGTCACGCGCGCGCCATGCGCCAGCAGAAAGCGCGCCGCCTCAACGCCGCTGACGCCGGCACCGACGACGACGATGTTGCGACCAGTGTAATCAGGCGTGGTCATGAGTTACCGCAGCTTGAGCGTTCCCAAGGCAAGCAATGCGAAGAAAATTTGTACGATAAGAAAGCGAAAGACGATTTTCGATTCCTTCCAACCGGTCAACTCAAAGTGGTGGTGAAGCGGCGACATCTTGAAAATGCGCTTCCCGATGCCCGTCTGTGGGTCCTTGGTGAGCTTGTAGTAGCTCACTTGCAAGATGACAGAAAGGGTTTCGATGACGAAGACGCCGCCCAAAATCACCAGCAAAAACTCCTGTTTGATAAGAATCGCTACGCAGCCGATGCAGCCGCCGATGGCAAGGCTACCGACATCACCCATGAAGACTTCGGCCGGTGGCGCGTTGAACCACAGAAAGCCAAGGCTCGCGCCAGCTAGCGCCGCGCAAAAGATGGTGACTTCCAGCGCTTTGGGTTGCGGTGGGAGGTTCAGATACCGCGCTAGTTCGGTCAAACCGGTGACGTAGCACAGCAGCGTCAAAGCAAGGGCAACGACAAACGTCGTACTGATAGCCAGCCCGTCAAGGCCGTCCGTCAGGTTGACGGCGTTTGAGCTGCCGGTCATCACCAGCAGCATGAAGGGTATGTACAACCACGGCGTCAAATCAGGCTGAAAGTCTTTGAAGAAGGGGACGCTCAGGCGTGTGGTGTAGTCTCCGACACCGATCAAAACGCCGCCGATGATCAGAGCCGTCGTCACTTGTCCTAGCAACTTCCACCGGCCTTGCAGTCCGAGATTTTGTCGCTTGGCGATTTTCAGGTAGTCGTCTAGAAAACCAATGACGCCGTGCGCCAACAACGCCAACATCGCCACCCAGACGAATAGGTTGCCGAGATCGGCCCACAACAGCGTACCGACCAAAACGCCAGCGATGATGAGAACGCCGCCCATGGTCGGCGTCCCTTTCTTGGCTTGGTGGGCCTTGACGCCCTCTTCACGAATTTCCTGGCCGTATTTGAGGCGGCGCAGCCAACCGATCATCGGCTTGCCCAACAACAGACAAATCAGCGTCGCTGTCAGTGCGGCGAGAATCGCCCGAAACGACGGATAACCGAAGACGCGGAGTGGGCCGAGAATTTGGTATTTCCGGTGCAAGATTTCATACAGCAGGTAGTAAAGCATGGCCGTCGCCTAATCCGGCAGCGCCTCTAAACAGGTTTCTAGGCGCACTCCGCGCGATCCTTTGACGAGAATGACATCGCCGGCCCGCGCCTGCGCGACGAGCCATGCGCCGGCCTCAGCCGCCGTTTCGACAAAGTCCGCGATGAGCCGGCCGCCGCGCTGCGCATTTTCCGCGCGGGCGGCTTCAACCAGTTCGCGGGCATGACCGCCGACGCCCAACAGGATGTCCACGGTGGACTGGGCGACGGCGACACCGCAGGCGGCGTGCATGGCGGCTGCGTCGGCGCCGAGTTCAAGCATTTCACCGGCGATGAGAATACGGCGTTGGGCGTCGGGCACTTGCTCAAGTAGGCGAATAGCTTCCCGCAGGGCGACCGGATTCGAGTTGTAGACGTCGTCTACAATGGTAAAGCCGCCCGCATAGCGCCGTATGACGCCGCGATGCGCCCCCGGTTGCGCCAGTTTGAGCTGAGCGGCGATGGCTTCCGGCGCGACGCCGAAGTGCGTGGCGACGGCGGCGGCGGCCAGCGCGTTGCTGATGTGGTGTTCGCCAACGAGCGGCAGCTCAACCGTCGCCATTCCCTTGAGTGTGGAGAGCGTGAATGTTGAGCCGAGTAATCCGCGCGGCTTGACATCCAATGCCGTCACGTGAGCGGCTTCATTGCGGCCGAAGTACATCACCTGCGCGCCGCTGTGGTCTTGTCGTCGCGCCGTCACAATCGCCGCCATGCGCGCCACCCGTGGGTCGTCGGCGTTGAGGATGGCAACGCCGTCGGGTTTCAGTCCCCGTACGATTTCCGCCTTGGCTTCAGCAATGCCCTCCAGCCCGTCGGGAAAGTTTTCGATATGAACTGGCGCAACGTTGAGCACCACGCTCACATCCGGCGGCGCAATCTCGCACAGGCGGGCGATTTCGCCCTTTTCGTTCATACCCATTTCGAGCACAGCTATGTCATAGTCGTCCATCCGTTGCCCGTCGGAAAGCATTTTGAAGACCGCCAGCGGCAGGCCGTACTCGTTGTTGAGGTTGCCGACTGAAGCGTAAACCCGTCCGTACGGCGCAAGGGCAAGTTTGGTTAAGTCCTTGGCGGTGGTTTTGCCCATGCTGCCGGTGATCCCCACGATGGGGCGTCCCCAACGTTTGAGAAGGGCATGGGCCAAATCCTGCATGGCGCGCAAGGTGTCCGGGACGCGCAGGCAACGGGCAGCGTCGGCAGGGTTCAACGCCGCTATGTCGTGGTGGATGACTGCCGCGCAAGCGCCACGCGCGAACGCTTCGGGTACAAAGGCGTGGCCGTCGAAGCGCTTCCCGTGAATGGCGAAAAACAGGTCGCCGGTGCGGATGGTGCGTGAATCTATCGAGAACCCAACCGGCGTGATGGTCTGGAGTTCTCGGGGACAGGTGAGGCCCAACAGGGCAGTGAGTTCGGCGAGGTTCACAGAAGAGAACGCTCCGTAACGAATTCTGAATCAGTTCGCTGCCAACCCACTCTAGGCCAATCGCGCGCCCTTGTCCGAACGAATTGTGCGCAGCGCTTGCTGCGCCTCCTCGCGATCGTCGAAGTGAACAGTCAGGTTACCGAGAATCTGATAGGTCTCATGGCCCTTGCCCGCCAGCACCACGACATCGCCCGGCTGCGCCGTCCGAATGGCGAAGGCGATGGCTTCGCGCCGGTCAAGAAGCCGGTAGTAGGGTGTACCGACGGCGCGCAGACCGACCTCGGCGTCGTCGAGAATCTGTTCAGGAGGCTCGTGGCGGGGGTTGTCAGAGGTAAGAATGACGACATCGCTGCCGCGCGCGGCTGCTTCAGCCATGAGGGGGCGCTTGGTGCGGTCACGGTCGCCGCCGCAGCCGAACAAGGTAATGACCCGCCCATTGCGAATCCGCGCCAGTTCACGCGCCGTCGCCGTCACGTTGGCAAGGGCATCCGGCGTGTGGGCATAGTCCACGGCGACCAGCACTTCGTCATCGCTACCCTCGACGACTTCAAAGCGCCCTGGCACGACGGTTTTGGCCACGCCCGTCACAACCGCCTCCACGGGAATATCAAGCGCCAGCGCCGTCGCGGTCGCCGCCAGAATGTTGTAGGCGTGGGGCGCGCCGACCAGCTTGGTTGTGAAGTCCAACGCCCCTTGTGGTGTCCGGACGCGCAGCGCCATACCGCGCGTCTGAATGTCAAGCTGTTCGAGCCGTATGTCGGCTTGTGGGTCGCGTACGGCATAGGTGACAAGGCGCGCACGTCCGTCTATGGCGGTAATGATGTCCTGTGTTCGTGGGTCGTCGGCGTTGAGGACAGCAATGGCTGGAACTTCGCCGTTGCGCCCGTCGAAGAGGCGCAGTTTGGCGTCGAAGTACCGCTCCATCGTGCCGTGGTAGTCCAAGTGATCCTGCGTCAGGTTGGTAAAGACGGCCGCCGCAAACCGGACATCCGCCACACGCCACCGATCCAACCCAATCGAGGAGACTTCCATGGCGGCATGGCGGCAGCCCGCTTCGTAGGCACGGCGCAGAAACGCCTGCACTTCAGGCGCTTCTGGTGTGGTAAGGCGCGACGGGCGCGTGTCGTCATCAATGCGCTGCTCAATCGTGCCTAACAACGCTGCATGGCCGTAGGCGGCGCGGAAAATCTCGTAAAGCAAGTAGGTCGTTGTCGTCTTGCCGTTTGTGCCGGTCACCCCAACCAATTGCAACCGACGGCTGGGATGTCCCCACAAGAGGGCTGCAATTTGACCGAGCGCCCGACGGGCGTCGGCGACTTGAAGCCATGCCGCCGGGAAACCTGCCGGGGCCGGACGTTCGGAAAGGATCGCGCGCGCACCGCGCGCCAGCGCTTCCGGAATGAAGTCATGACCGTCGGCCCGCGCCCCCGTCAGCGCCGCAAAGATACCGTCCGGCTCACAGTCACCGGCGACGTGGGTGATGTGACGCACCTCAAAACTCTCGCCGGTGAGACGACCGCCGACCTCCTCCGCAACCGCATGCAGGGCGGTCATGCCCTTCGGACTCCGTTTATTATGAGAACTTTTTCAACCACGAGGCTTGTGCGCCGCCACTGCATTCAGTTCAGCTTTGGGGAAGCCCAATCCACTCGGCAAGTTGCTTGGCATGGTGTTCGATGTTGCGAAACATCTCGAACTGCTGGGGGTTCATCGGGCCGTACTCGCCACGGTGTAGGAGTTCGGCAAAACCCAACACCATTTGCAGCGAGGTACGCATGGCGGTTAGTTGCTCAGGGGTCACCATGAGCGCCGAAGACGACGCAGCCGCCAACTCCTCCATCGTTTGAGCTATTTCGGCGCGCAGGCGGGTCTCGTCTCGAACAGCGATGACTCGACCACCTGGCCAAGCGTCTTGCGGCGGCAACGCCATCACGACAAACGAGGCCATCATAGATTGTCCGTCAGGCAGCGTCACACTGGCGGAAAACTGCTGGGCGTCGGCTGTGACCGCCAAATGCTCCCACAGGAGAGCATTTTCGCCGTCCAGTCGCCGACTAATGTCAAGCAGCGTTTGTCCATGCGCCAGTGTCCGAGGACAGCCTAGAAGGTATTCAGCCATCGGATTCATCCGGTGAATGACCCCATCGGCGTCAAGCAGGATAATGGCTTCATCAAGGTTGTCTAGGAGCCAATCGGCATAACTAGGGGGTGCGGCGGCGACAAAGGCAAAGGAAGCGTCAGTGGAATGCGGCGTCTCATCCACTGGATAGGTTGGCGCAACAGCCGTTTCGGTTACAGGCGCGTCCGGTGTCGGTAGGAAGTCAGGCGGCGATGAGTGACCGACAGCAGCGAAGTCGGCCAGGGGATCAAGGCCTGGCGGTGGTACTGGTGACGGGGACGCTGGGTTGAGGTTTGGCGTCACCACTGGAAGCCCGTCTCCACCGACCGCTTGATAGGGAAAAGCAGTTGGCGTGGATGTAGCCTCGACCGGTGACCAACTGAGGTCAACCTGACCCGAAACCTCAAACGGATCTGCCGGCGGAGCGACCGTTGGTTCCATCAACAGTGCGTCTCCCAAGAGTTCGGCTTGGGGCATTGCGCCAGAGACTGGTGGTTCTTCCAGCGGTAGGTCTAAGACAGCCCCTTCGGCCTCACCAACTGTCGAGGATGCGTTGAATGCCGGCTCCAAGGAGACATCAAACCAATCACCTTCTAGGGACGGCGGCAACGGTTCAGCCGGCGGCGGGCCAGTTGGGGGTTTGGGGTCAACTGGCGGCGGTGGCGAGGAAGGCGTTGGCAAAACCGAAGCCAGCACATCATCCGCGTACCTGCCAGCAGGCTGAAGAACAGGCGGGTTGGACGGCGGCGGCGGTGATGGTTCGCGACGGTCAGTCAACGGACTCAGTATAGATTGGACAACACCGCCGGATGGCCGAGTCGGCGGCGGATGGTCAGCAGCAAGAACGGTAGGCGCGACCTCAACGGGGATAACCTTATCATCCGCCGGACGGTTTTTGGGCGCCGCCGATGCGTCGGCGGCCTTGCTGCCGCGAATCGCATTGAGGAGCTTACTGAAGTCCATCTGTGTCTCTGCCGGGGCGCCTTATGAGATTGGAAACCGGAGACTTTGTTCCACGCTGTCACATCCGCGCGTGTGTTTTGCCGAGAATAAAGACCGACTCGGTGAGAATACAGACTGTGTTACGATCGGCTGCCCATTTTTCATGGGACATGACAGAACGGTTGATTTACGCAACCACCGCAGCGTTTAGCGAAGGGCGTACGGTTCCTGTAGCGAACTATGGCTAAATACGCCGCGAGTATAGATGACCTCCCCTTGCCCCACAAGCCTCGTTGTGTCTGAACTTGCTCGTTGCTGCGGTGAGGGTGGTCGGTTGTGGTAAAACCGGCGGTTTGGTCAGGAAATTAAACCCAAGCAGACAAGACAAACGCATATTCAAGCCTGATTTTGGAGTAACGGCGATGAATGTCCGAGAAAAGTTGGAGGCGGAACTAAGACAACTTGAGCAAGAGTTGAAAGTGGATTTGCCGCGCGAGCTGCAGCGCGCAGCGTCTTACGGCGACTTGCGTGAAAACGGCGAGTATCAAGCGGCGCGGGAGCGGGTTCGCTTGGTCGGCGCGCGCGTAGCGGAACTGCATCAACGTCTCGCTGAGCTGGCGGCGATTAATCTTGATTCCCTGCCCCGCGACCGCGCTGCATACGGCTCGACATTGCGTGTTCTCGACCTCGACAGAGATGTTGAGGTGACATACCGGCTGGTAATGCCGGAAGAAGCTGACGTTTCCAAGGGTCTCATTTCAACGGCTTCGCCGCTCGGCCGTGGGTTTATGGGCAAGAAGGTCGGCGATGAAGTCGAGGTGCAGACACCGCAGGGCGTACGGCATTTTGAGATTCTGAGTTTGCGCACCATTCACGATGACGAAGAAGCCGGAAACAAGGCATAGGTTTTGTTGCTGAGGCTTTGTCATTGCGGCCACCTCACCGGTTGACAGCCCTTTCACCCCTGCCTAGACTCAGCGCCATCATCGGCTTGGCCTATGACGAACCAAGTTGGGCAATGGGCGTCAGCTGCCTTTGCGGCGCTGTGTCAAGGGAGTCGTACGGCGTTTCGGTACGTCCCAATGCTTGCATTTGGCGGGCTGTGCCTGCTGAACGTTTCCATAGCGGCTCAGGAAGGTGTGCCGCGCCTGCGCGTTCACACCAATGATGACTTCCGTGTACCGCGAACGCTTCCAGCCCCACCAGAGCCGGAGGTCGGCGGTGGGGCTGTGCCTGGTCAGGCGCGTGATGCGGTACCGGCAATCACGGGGGCAAATGACGGGACGACGCCGGCTGCTGCATCGGAGGCGTCCGTCTCCGACGCAACCCCGTTTAGTGAACTCATCGCACGGCAGGACGCCAACGGTAACTGGATTCTGGTCAGCCGAGCGCTGCCGCCTCCGCCGAAAGAAGAGGCGCAGCCGGCGAAGCCGCTGACGCCTGTTTCGACGGGCAAGCCGGAGTTGGACGCCATTGTCATGGAGATGGCTGGCAAATACGGCGTTGATCCACGACTCATCGTCGAGGTCATGCGGCAGGAGTCAGGCTTCAACCCCTACGCCGTTTCGCCTGCCGGCGCCAAAGGGCTGATGCAACTCATTGATGAGACAGCAGCACGCATGGGGACGCGCAACGTCTTCGACATCCGCCAAAATGTCGAGGGCGGCGTCAAGTACCTCCGGATGCTGCTTGACATGTTCAACGGCGATGTTTCGCTGGCGTTGGCGGGGTACAACGCTGGCGAGCACCGGGTGATCCGCAGCGGCTATCAAGTGCCGAATATCGCTGAGACACGGCACTACGTGAGAGCCATCATCGCCCGCTATGGGAAGACCAACCACCGGACGCCAAAGCCGTCGCCGAAACCGGACACGCCGCCGTCTGAGCCGACACCAGAGCCGCTGCGGGTGATTGTTCGGGACGGCGTGTTGTTGCTGACCAATCGCTGAAATCAAGGCCTGACCTCCACAAGCATAGCCCGCAAAAGCGACAAAAGCCTTCTCAGGCTGCTCAAAAACAGTACGCCCTCTATGATTGAACGCCGCCCGGACGGAAAAGCCCTGCTATTGCCACGTCGTCGTTATTAAGTTTCTTGTTGTGACTGAAGGGTGTTTTCAGTCTCGACCTCTGCCGCCTGAGGGGGGGGCGAGGTCATCACAGGCAAACTCGTATGGAGAAAGCATATGCATAGAACTGTTGGCCATGATTTGACGAGCGGAAACGTGTTCGCTTGTTGGAACTAGTCCGGTTGTTAGAGGTGCGGCGAGCGTTGGTTATCTTTTAGATGAGCCGATAGGCAACGCTTCTGAGACAGCGACTTTGAGCGAACTTGCGTTGGCGGAAGATCGGAATCGGCCGGAGGAAGATGCCGCGTGGTCATACCTACAACAGGAGACGTCGTGATCATCCCCTCTTTCGTTTTCCGACCTATCACAAGCCAAGTTGAGACCAGCCGTAGTTTTAGCGGATGCTGGAGCGAGCTGGATTTTGTGTCAATTGACAGCAACCCATAGAGCGACAAACGAGCCGTCAAGCTGACCGAGGCCAGCTTTCACACAGGTTCTTTGCGTGTAACGAGCTATGCGCGTCCCGGCAAGTTGTTCACACCGGCGCTGCTCTTATGACGGCGCAAGTGGGCGGCCCTGAAACGGAATTCCTGAAGGGGATCATTGACGCAGTGGCGGACATTCTACAGGCTGGACTCAAGCCCTGAACTCGTTGGGGAGTCATTCTCCGCAGGTGTCAGCTGATAGGCGTTTTGCTTCAAGGCGGCTACACCAGCACAGCAGGCGACCGTAGCGGCATTTGTTCCGGTGGGCGCGGCATGGTGTCAACTGACGTAACAGCGCTTTTTCCGCACGACAGTCCACAGCAAGCAGCTCTACCGCCGCCTCGCCTTCCTCCTCTTCCTCGTCTTCCCATTCGGCTTCACATCGGCACGGCAACCGTTTTGAGAATTTCTTCCAGCGCAGCGTTGGCGTCATCGGTTTCGCGTGCGCCGCGCGCATAGCGCGGATTGACAATGATGCGGTGCGACAGCACCGGTACGGCCAGACGCTTGATGTCATCCGGCAAGCAGTAGTCGCGTCCTTCAAACAGCGCTTGCGCCTGTGCCGCACGAAACAGCGCCAAACTGCCCCGTGGACTGACGCCCATTTCGAGCAGTTCTGACGTACGGGTGGCGTTGACAATGCGCAGCAAATAATCCACCAGCGCGTCGTCCACCCGGACATTGCGCGCCTGTTCCTGCAACGCCAGCACGTCGTCGCCACTCAGCACGGGTTGTAAATCCAGCAGCGGGTCACGCCGGACCTTACCAAGCAGGATTTGGCGTTCGTCTTCAGCGGCCGGGTAGCCCATACTCAAGCGCATCATGAAGCGGTCAAGCTGCGACTCCGGCAGCGGATACGTTCCGTGGTGCTCGATGGGATTTTGCGTTGCCAGCACGATAAATGGCTTGGGCAAGTCGAAGGTCTGGTTTTCAATCGTCACCCGACCCTCCGCCATCGCTTCCAGCAAACAGCTTTGAGTCTTGGGTGTCGTCCGGTTGATTTCGTCGGCAAGGACAACGTTGGCGAAGATCGGCCCTCGGCGAAACTCAAAGCGTCCGGTAGGCTGGTCGTAGACGCTCAAGCCCAGTACGTCGCTGGGCAGCAGGTCGCTTGTAAACTGGATGCGTTGGAAGGAACAATCAAGGGCGCGGGAAAGCGCGCGCGCCAAGGTGGTTTTGCCGACGCCCGGCACGTCTTCGATCAGCAGATGTCCGTCGGCGACAAGTGTGACCAAGGCAAGTCGCACCACTTGGCGCTTGCCGCGCACGACGGTTTCAATGGCGGACTCAAGGGCATGTAACTGTTCGGCAGCGCTGGTCGGATTTGGTGCGACGGAAGTCGAAGACGGCGTCACGACGTGAGCGACTCGCTTTCCTTGTAAGCTGCTGAAGCCGGCGCGAGCTTACGCCATGCCAGCTTGGTTGCAAGTCCGGCAGCGCACAGTAAGACCTTGTTCCGTAGGTGAGACCACCGGACGCAAAGAAGTCCGCACTGCTTCTGGATAGAGGCGTTTGCGTACATCAGTTGGGAAGCGACCGGGTGAAAGTGATACCTTGCCCTGCCGGTTTCCAAGCGGCTGAACAGAGCCATGCATTAGCGCCTAGCTAACTTATTCTGATTCTGACTTATTCTGAACAAATGGACTCGGATGCAAGGCGTGGTTCAACGTCGTCAACCTCCACCTACCGCTGTTGAGTACTTCGCCGGCATCGGCCTCGTGGGGATGGCGCTGCGCCGTTCAGGTTGGCGCATCCTGTTCGCCAACGACGTGTCGCCGAAGAAAGCGGCGTTTTATCGCGTGTTTTTCCCGCACGAAACCGACGTTTATCGCGTCGGCGACGTGTTTGATTTGCGCCCCGAAGACGTACCCCCGGCGACCTTGGCCGCCTGTTCATTTCCCTGCATTGACGTGTCGCTGGCCGGCAAGATGGCGGGCATCAAAGACAGGAAGACCAACTGGAGGGATGAGGGATGGGGGATGAGGGATGACGAGAAGTGCGCGAAAGAGAGACCATCGGAAACCGGGTCGAGCGCCTTTTGGGGCTTTGCGCGCCTTCTCGAACAGCAAGGCGACCGGCGGCCGCCGCTCCTGTTGCTGGAAAACGTCCCCGGCTGGCTCTACGCCAACGACGGGCGCGATTTTCGCGTCACGGTCGGCGCGCTGGCCGACCTCGGTTACGCCTGCGACGTGTTGACGCTCGACGCGCGGCGCTTTACGCCGCAGAGCCGCCCGCGCGTGTTCCTCATCGGTGTGACGCCCCGCTGGAAGGCTTTTTTCGCCGCGCCGGAAGTCGGCAACCGCAACCGACTGTTGGCGCGGCCGGCCGGACTGCTTTCACCGCGTCTGCGCGAGGCGGTTCACCGGAATGCGGATTTGCCGTGGTTTGCCCTGTCCCTTCCGCTCCCGCCTCCGCTCCGCGCCGGCGGCTTGAACGACATCCTTGAACCACTCGCCGAACATGATCCGCGCTGGTGGACCCTGGCGGAAACCGAGCGTCATCTGGCAATGATGTCGGCGGCGCACCGGGTTTATGTGGAGAAGCTGGCGGCTGCGCCGGTTGAAACCTGCCGGACGTTTTACCGCCGCCGTCGCGCCGATGGACAACGCGCCGAAGTCCGCACGGACGACATCGCCGGTTGCCTACGGACGGCGGCCGGCGGCAACGGCCGGCAGTTTTTGGTCCGCGCCGGATGTGGACGCCTTCGCATGCGGGCGCTCACGGCGCGTGAATACGTGCGACTGCAGGGCGTCCCGGATGACATTCCGCTGGATGGTACGGGTTTGAGTGAAACGCAGGCGGTGACGGCGTTCGGCGACGCCGTGTGCGTGCCGGCCGTCGCTTGGGTGGCCGATCACCATCTTGGAAAGGCGCTCCAACTACAAGCCGCCGGTGGTCGTTCTCACGTTGCTCCGGCGGCTTACAGCACTGCCGCCTATCAACCCCGCTTACTGCCGGATGGTTGACAATCTTTCGCCGGAAGCCCGCCGTCGTACAATGCAGGCGGTCAAGGGCAAGGGGACGCGCATCGAACGCCGCCTCTGGTCGTTGCTCGCCGGTTTGCGCGTGCGCGGATGGCGAAAAAACGCCCCTGACCTGCCGGGTCAACCCGACGCCGCCGTGGATACACTCAAGATCGCCGTTTTTAGCGACGGTTGTTTTTGGCACGGTTGCCCGGTATGCCGACGGCCGTTGCCGGAGACGCGCCGCGACGACTGGCGACGTAAAATCACCCGCAACATCGAGCGCGCCGCCGACCAGACACGCCGCCTGACTGAACAGGGGTGGCGCGTTGTAAGATTCTGGGAGCATGAGTTGTCGCGTGACTTGCCGGGCATCCGACGGCGACTGCAAGCCGTTCTCGCCGAGCGGAAGGAGCATATGGAAACGGCGTCCATTCAACAGCGCCTCGGCGCGCAGTTTGACACGTGGCTTGAGTCTTGTCGGCGAAGGGGCAGGCTTTCACGCAATACCGTGGCTGTCGGCGTGGTCGTCATTGACCACATCCTCCGCGCCGAAACGCTTCCTCTCATGCCCAAAACGGTTGTTAGTTCAGGCGGCGAGATCATGGGCGCACGCGGGCGCACACTGCGCCAGACGCTCGCACGTCACGGATTTCCAACTGATTACCTCAAAGAAGTTACCACCCGCCAAGCTCCGCATGAGGGACGGCGGTTGTTTGAAGCCCTTGATTGGGGAGCGCCGCTGGCGGCGCTTGACGCCGGGCAACGACGCGCCGTACTTGACGTTCTACTTAGCCGACTGCGCCAAGAAGCGGAGAGTCAGACTGCGCAAAGGCTACAGTTTAACCTTGATGTGAACGAGTCCCCAACAAGCTGGGTTGAGCGCCTACTGACCGCAGCGCGCACAACCTCGACCGGCGTCGTTGAACAGCACTTGGTCGGCGCAAAGCTTGAGCTTCGCTTTCCAGATTTTGACGTTTCGGCGCTGCCGGCTCATGCGCCGGATCAACAAACCGGACGGAGTGGGGATTTTGATTTGCTCAACGGGCAGGTTGTCATTCATGTCACCGCCAACCCGACTCAACCACTCTTGGAAAAATGCCAAGCGAACCTGCGTCAAGGGAGTCGTCCGATTGTGGTGACACTTCGGGAAAAGGTCGCTAAAGCGCGCGGGCTGGCTGAAGCCATGGGCATCGAGAACCGCGTCACTGTTTTTGCTCTGGAAGATTATTTGGCGATGAACCTTATCGAAATTGCGGCGGAGAAGGCGGAACCGCTTGATAGGGTGTTTCGGCGTGTTGTGGAAGCCTATAATCGTCGCGTCACACAAGCTGAAACCAACCGGGCGGTCCTGGTGATGCTGTGCTGACCTGCTTTACCGCGTTCGCCTTTTACCGCCCGCCTGCCGTACGTCTATGCCAGTTGTCGCCCGCCTGTATCGCCTTGTCCTAGTCGCTCTGCTGACCCTGTGGCTGTCGTCGCCTCCGCCGGCTTACTTCGCCGAAGTCGCCCCGGCCGACGCCGCCCTTGAAGTCGCCTTGCGCCGACATATCGGTTATCTGGCGTCCACTGAACTCGCCGGACGCCTGCCCGGTACGCCCGGCGCGGACAAAGCCGCGCAGTACATCACCAGCCACTTCCGACGCGCCGGACTGCGCCCGCTGGGCGAGAAAGGCTACTGGCAGCCATTTCCCTTCATCGCCAAAGTCCGTCTGGGACGTCGGAACGCCCTGACGGCGACCATCGGCGCAACACGCTTGACAGCCAAGGCCGACGCCGATTTTCGCCCGTTGGCGTTTTCCGCCAACGGCGCAACGGAAGGCGAGGTAGTCTTTGCAGGCTACGGCATCGCCGCCGCCAAAGACGCGCAGTATGACGACTACGCTGGGCTGGATGTCAAAGGGCGCATCGTTCTGACGCTGCCTTACAGCCCAGCCGGCTCAAACCCGCATACGAAGTTCGGCCCCTTCCTATCGCTGCGCTATAAGGCAACGACAGCCCGCAACCAAGGCGCGGCGGCCCTGATCGTCATCGCGGAAGATGACGACTTCAGTCGCGCACAAGTCGCGCGCCTGCGCTACGACGACGCCTTTGGTGACGCTGGCTTTCCCTGCGCTGTCGTCAGCCGCGCCTTCGCCGCCAAGCTGCTGGGGACGCCGGTCGCTGATCTCGAAAAAGCCATCGCCGCGAGTGGGCAGCCGGCGTCGCGGACGCTGCCTAACGTCCGACTGGCGCTGCAAACGGAACTCGTCAAGGAACGGCAAACAGGTTTCAACATCATCGGCTTTCTGGAGGGCGGCGATCCGACCCTGCGCGAGGAAGTCATCGTCGTCGGCGCACACTACGACCACCTAGGACTCGGCGGCCCAAACTCCCTTGCGCCGCGTGAAGGCGATGTACACCCCGGCGCGGACGACAATGCTTCCGGTACGGCCGGCCTTATCGAACTTGCCCAAGCGTTCGGTCGGCGAATGGCGCGGCCTAAGCGCAGCCTGCTCTTTATTGCGTTTTCCGCCGAAGAAAAGGGGTTGATCGGCTCGGCCTACTTTGTTGACCATCCGACGACGCGCGGCAAGCGCATCGTCGCCATGGTCAATATGGATATGATCGGCCGCCTGCGCGACAACCGACTCACTGTTCAAGGGGTCGGCACCTCGTCGGTTTGGCGACCGCTCCTGACGGAAGCCAACCAGCGGCATGGCTTTGACCTGTCGCTGGGCGAAAGCGGCTTCGGGCCGAGCGATCATGCGTCGTTCTACAAACGAAACATCCCAGTGCTGTTTTTCTTCACCGGCAGTCACCCCGACTACCACCGCCCGTCCGACACGGCGGACAAAATCAACTACGCAGGTGAGCGACGGGTGTTGGGTCTAATTGGCGACGTCATCCGTACGGCGGCGAACCTGCCGACGCCGCCTGATTTCATCGCGCCTAAGGCGAGCGAGCCAGCCGAGCGGGCGCGCGGCAGCTTCCGCGTTTCATTGGGCACGATTCCCGACTACGCGGCGGAAATCGCCGGCGTCAAACTGGCCGGCGTCCGCGAAGGCAGCCCGGCGGCCAAGGTGGGACTGCAAGCCGGGGATGTCATCGTCGGGTTAGCCGGACGCGACATCAAGAGTGTTTACGACTACACCTACGTGTTGCAGGAGCTTGAACCAGAGCAGGAAGTCGAGGTGATTGTCCTGCGCGGCGCACAGCGGCTGACGTTCAAGTTGGTGACGGCGCGGCGGTGAAAGCAGTGGGCGGCGCGGCGTCGCTCAGGCAGCGCAGCCGAATGTGTTTGCTCAAGCCCACGATGCGCATTCCTTCGCGGGCCTGGATGCGGCACGACAGCGCCGGCCGCTCGCGGTCCTCGCCGGGGCGATAGTAGCGAATCTGGCAGTTCGTACAGTCGCCGTTCCAGCAAAAATCCCCGTACGAGATGCTTTCTAGGTCGAGGAACTGAAAGCCGCGTAGGACGACGTTGTTTTCCGGGACGTGGACAACCCGCCCCAAGACCTCAATCGGGATGAGGCGTTCGTAAGGCTCGAAGAGTTCCGCCGGGGGCGTGGCAAACATGGTCGGCGTGGACATCCGTACGGACTGGACAAGATGGAAACTGCTTTCTCTCAATCGCACGCCGCAGCGGCGTAAGGCAAGTCGTTTTGGTGTATGACGGCGGCGCTGCACACATTTTACCTTGGCTTGGGAAGCAACCTTGGCGACCGCGCAGCGACGCTGGCGCGCGCCGTTGAGCGACTGACGGCTGAGGCGACGCAGTGGCGCTGCGCCGATTGGTACGCCACCGCGCCGGTGGACTACACAGCGCAGCCGTGGTTTCTCAACACTGTCCTTGAAATCACCGTCCGTCTGACGCCGACGGCGATGCTGGCGCACGGGCTGGCGCTTGAAGCCGAATTTGGGCGCGTACGGACGACGCCGAAAGGCGCGCGTCCCCTCGATGTGGATGTCCTGCTGTGTCGGACAGCGGAGGGGGCGTTTCTCGTCGCCGACGACTTGACGCTGACGCTGCCCCATCCGCGTCTGCATCTGCGGCGGTTTGTCCTGACGCCGCTTTGCGACCTGATTCCCGACGAGCGACACCCGCGCCTAGCGCGGACCTTCGCGGCGCTGCTGGCCGACTGCCCCGACGACAGCCCGGTTCACAAGGTCGGGACAAATGGCTTCAACTTCGACGACGACGCCCCGCCGGGGGCGTAGCGGTCGGCAGCCGCAGGTCTTCGGGTTCGAGCGTCGTCCCGTCGCAGAGAATGCAAGCACGTTCGATGCAGTTTTCAAGCTCGCGGATGTTGCCCGGAAAGTCGTAGGCTTGCAGCGCCTGAAGCGCCGCCGGCGACAGGGTGAGCTTCCGGCGACGAATCTCCCGGCCATATTTCTCGGCAAAGTGCGCCGCCAACGCCGGGATGTCCTCGCGCCGCTCGCGCAGCGGGGGAATCTCAATCGTGAACACAGCCAGTCGGTAGAACAAATCCTCCCGGAACGTTTTGGCGGCGACCGCCGCTGCTAGATCACGGTTCGTCGCGGCGACAATGCGGACATTGACGCCGATTTCCTGCGCGCCGCCGATGCGCGTGATAACTCGCTCCTCCAAAGCGCGTAAGAACTTTGACTGCACGGACAACGGCAGTTCGCCAATTTCGTCAAGAAAGAGCGTCCCGCCGCGCGCCAACTCGAACTTGCCGACCTGCCGGGCGTCGGCTCCGGTAAACGCGCCTTTTTCGTGGCCAAACAGTTCGTTTTCAATGAGCGTTTCAGGAATCGCTGCGCAGTTGACAGCGACAAACGCTTCCTGCCGCCGTTGGCTCAGATGATGAATAGCGCGCGCAAACAATTCCTTCCCAACACCCGATTCACCCAGTAGTAGGACGGTTGTATCGGTTGGCGCGACGCGCTGAAGCTGTCGTCCCACCTCCTGCATGGCGGGCGAGTCGCCGATGATGCGCGGGAACCCATAGCGGCGGGCGTATTCCTCACGCATCAGGACGCACTCACGGCGCAAGCGGCGCGTCTCGACCAGTCGCGCCAAAACCAGCAGCAGGTGATCGGGATCAACCGGCTTCTGGAGAAAGTCCTCCGCGCCCTCTTTCATGGCAGCGACGGCCTCTTCAATTGAGCCGTAGGCGGTCAGGACAACCACCGGCATGTCAGGGTCGAGCGCCTTGGCGGCACGTAACACGTCTAGCCCCGTACCATCCGGCAGTCGAAGGTCGGTCAGCACCACGGTCGGCGGCTGCCGACGCAAGGCTTGCCGTGCCTGTTTGAGATCAGCGGCTTCCAGAACACCGTAGCCCGCACGTTCCAGCGTCAGTCGCCACATCTGACGCAGCGCGTCTTTGTCCTCAACAATCAGAACATCTGCTCCGCCAGTGGTCATGACCAAGCTCGAAACAACACCCGCGCCGACTGCTTTTTGAGTACGGAGAAAAGCTGTAACGGCAGCTTGCGGTTTTGCGAAGCCTACTGGAAACTTACTGAGCCGTCCAACGGCGACCGCAACCGGACAGCGTCCTTTGAAAGCGCCAAGATGCGTGTCCTCGATGCGTATTCTCTTTGTTGAAGACGATGGCGACTATGCGGCGGTGGCGCAAAGCTATTTGAAGCGTCTATTTCCAGAGGTTACCGTCCGGCATGTCACATCTTTGGCCGAAGCGCGTTCTCTAGCGACGACGGAATCGTTTGATGTCTGCCTCCTCGATCTCAATTTGCCGGATTCCCATGGTACAGCGACGGTTACAGCCATGGTCGCTGCTGTGCCGCACCTGCCGCTGGTGGTGCTAACAGCCGAAACAACCGGCGAGGTGGACATGCAGGTTCTTCAGTCCGGCGCGGAGGAATATCTCGCCAAAAACGAGCTGGGCGTCGCCGCGCTGCGGCGGGCGGTGCGCTACGCGCGTGAACGCCACCGGCTCAAACGGTCATTGGCGCAAACAGATCAACTGGGTCGCCTGATTCTGAGTTGCATCCCGGACACCATCGAGTTACTTGATGGGGAACGACGAGTACAGTTCATTAATCGAGCCGGACTGGAGGCGCTGGGCGAACCGTCGTCGGACGCCATACTGGGGCGGCCATGGCTGCAACTCTGGCATTCATCCGCTGCGGCTGCCCTTGCCTCGTTGTTGGAGCAAGCTGACAGCGGGCAAAGTGCAACGCTGCAGGCGTGGTTGGCGCGCGCCGGCGGTACGCCGCGCTGGTGGCGCATCCAAGTGATTCCAGTTCAACAAGAATTCGAGCCGCTGACTCGCTATTTGGTCGTCGCCCAAGATGTGACCGAACAGCGTCACCGTGAAGAACGGCTGTACCGGTCGCGACAAGCCGAGTTACTCAAGCACATCGCCGGCGGTATCGCCCACAACTTCAACAACCTGTTGACCATCGTGCAGGGCTACAGCGAAATGATGCTGCGGACGTTGCCGGAACAGGATTCGCGTCAACGGCGGCGAGCGGCGGACATTCGTCAGGCGGCGCTGCGCGGTCGCGTGTTGGTGGAGCGGCTCCTGGCTTACGGCCACTTTCTCGCTCCCAACCCACGAGTCATCAATCTCAACACTTTTCTCGATCAAGAAGCCCAGCTTCTGGAGAAAACGCTCAACCCGCTCATTAGTCTTCGTTTTGCGGTGTCCAATCCAGCGCCGCAAGCATACGCCGACCCATCGTTGCTGTCGCAGGTGTTGCTGAGCCTGCTACTCAACGCCAGCGACGCCATGCCGCAGGGCGGTGTTGTGACGCTGGCGACCAGCCAAGTTGAACTGGACGGCGAAGCTATGGCGCGCTTGACGGCGGCGAGGTACCGACTGGTCGGGGATACGGGGGCGATCTTTTCCGCCAGCGCGCCTGTGCGGTTCAGCAAGTTGTCGGTTATTGACGCCGGAACGGGGATGGACGCCGAAACACTGAACAAGCTTTTCACGCCGTTTTTCACAACCAAACCCGTGGACAAAGCACCGGCTTGGGTCTTGTCACGGCCGCTTCAGTTGTGGGGCAAATGGGCGGACTGCTCGGCGTCAAGTCGGAAGTGGGTAAAGGCCTGCAGTTTGACGTTTACCTGCCGCCCAACAGACCAACCCCAGAGGGGGACGGCTCGGCGACCGTCCCTGCCGACGGCTAAGGCCGCGGCGCGGCAGCGCGCACACTCGGCTCAACCATGCTTTCAAACTTCTTGAAGTTGTTGACGAACATTTCAGCCAGCCGTTTTTCTTGCGCGTCAAAAGCCGCCTTGTCTTTCCAAGTGTTTCGTGGGTTGAGAATCTCGTTGGGCACGTTGGGGCAACTGGTCGGCACCTCAAAGCCGAAGATGGGGTTTTTTACATACTCGACGTTGTCCAAATGCCCGTCCAGCGCCGCGTGCAAAATGGCGCGCGTATAAGGCAAGCTCATCCGCTGCCCGACGCCATAAGGACCGCCTGTCCAGCCGGTGTTCATCAACCAGATGTTGACTTTGTATTTGGCGATCTTTTCGCCAAGCATCTTGGCGTACACGCTAGGATGCAGCGGCAGAAATGGTGCGCCGAAGCAAGCACTGAAGGTTACCACCGGTTCAATAACGCCCATTTCCGTTCCAGCGACCTTGGCCGTGTAGCCGGAAATGTAGTGATACATCGCCTGTTCCGGCGTCAGCCGGGCGACCGGCGGGAGAATGCCAAACGCATCACAGGTCAGCATGACGATATGGCGCGGAATACCGCCCAAGCCGTCGCGCGCCATGTTAGCGATTTGTGTAACGGGGTAGGCCCCACGGGTGTTCTCGGTGATGCTGGCGTCGTCAAGGTCAAGGATGCGGGAATGTTCGTCAAGGACGACGTTTTCTAGCACCGTCCCAAAATGCCGAGTGGCGGCGAAGATTTCCGGCTCGCCAACCGGCGAGAGGCGAATCATCTTGGCGTAACAGCCGCCTTCGATGTTGAAAATACCGTCTTCGCTCCAGCCGTGTTCGTCGTCACCAATGAGCGTGCGGGTGGAGTCGGCTGAAAGCGTCGTCTTTCCTGTGCCTGACAGACCGAAGAAGATGGCGGTGTCCTCTTTGCCTTTCTTGCCGTAGTTCGCCGAGCAATGCATTGAAAGAACGCCGCGCTGAGGCAACACGTAGTTCATCAGCGTGAAGACGGATTTCTTGATCTCTCCGGCGTAGTGCGTGCCGCCAATGAGAACAAGCTTGCGGGCGAAATCCAGCACAACAAACGTCGGCGATTTCGTTCCGTCAATTTCGGGAATCGCCAGAAAGTTTGGGACGTGAATCACTGTAAACTCTGGTACGTGCTGGGCAAGTTTGGCGGCGTCGTACTCACGTAAAAACAGCGTGCGGGCAAAAAGCGCGTGCCACGCCGTTTCTGTCACCACCCGAATCGGTACGCGATAACGCGGATCAGCCCCGGCGTAGCAATCCTGTACAAACACATCCCTGTTTTGTAGGTAGGCTGACACGCGCAGATACAGCGCGTCAAAGACCGACTGCGGAATGGCGGCGTTGTTTTCCCACCAGACGCGCGCTTCAGACTCAGCGTTGCGCACAATGTATTTGTCTTTCGCCGAGCGCCCAGTGTGGCGTCCGGTACGTACCACCAATGCGCCGTCATGCGCCAGCAACCCTTCGCCGCGTTTTATGGCTTCTTCGTAGAGCACCTCGGTGGCGGAGTTCCAGTAGACCGTTTTTTGGTTGGTCAATCCGTGGTGCTCTAACCCGTAATGGCTTCTACCGCGTCCAATAATCTCAACCGTACTCATGAACCCAAAGACTCCACAACCCGGCTTGAAGCCGTCCAAAAAGAAAAAGAACCGGCGCGGGGACTCCGCCGGAAACCTTGTTCACCAACGCTAACACAAGGACTTTTCGGGTGAAAGTGCGCCAAGAGTCCGTAGCAGCCCTGCCTCCTTAGTTCAAGCGAGCCGCCAAAAGGCAACCGCCAGAAGCACTTACGAAAGCTGCTTTGCCTGCTATTCGGTAGGCGGCGAAGCGCACTGCATGCCAAACTGATACGTAGCTTACGCCGGAGAGCGCTCCGCTTCTTCTAAAAGAAGCGCATTGTGTAGCTGAACCTCACACCCCGCCCAATTTCCGGCGCGAAGGCTTTGATGAACGACAGGTGGTTGCGATAGAGCCGGTCGCCCAAGTTGAAGCCTGTCACGGAAAAGACATGCGCCGTATGCGGGGTCGTGATCGTGTACGAGCCGACAAGGTTGACCACCGCGTAGCCCGCCGTCGGCTCCTCAAGCGTAAAAACCCGCTCTTGCCGCCCGGCTGTCAGCAACTCCGGCATCAGACGCAGCCCTTTGAACGTTCCTTCCAGCGCCACCCGCGCCCGCAGCGGCGGAATGCGCGGCAACGGCAGCCCCGTTTTCAACTCGGCGTTCGTGTAATCCAGTTGGCTGTAAAACCACAGGTTCGGATGCAGGTTGATGTCAAGCTGCGCCTCCGTGCCCAAAAATCGCGCGTCGCCCTGCGTAAAAACACCGACCGGCAAGCCGTCCTCAAACTCGCCGGTCAGCGCCGGAAAGACGAACGAGCAAATGTCATAGTAGTAAAAGCTCGCACTTGCCCGCGCGCGCCGCGACTGATGCCGTACGCCGACTTCAATACCGTTGGTTAGTTCGCGCGTGAGATCGTCGTCGCCAATCTCGAACAAAAACGTCCCCGGATGCGGGCCGAAGTTGTACAGCTCTTCCAGCGCCGGCGCGCGGTAGGCCTGCGTGTAGTTCACCGTCAGCGCCGTGTCGCTGTTGAGTCCAACGCGCAACCCAACGCCGCCTGAAAAGCCGGTGAAGCTCCGCGCACGGGCGTTGGTCGGCGAATAGGCGTTGCGCTCGACGCGCCCGCCGAACTGAAGCGTGACGCGCTCAAAGCCGACCTTTTCAAGGCCGAAAAATGCGAAGTTGGTCTGGGTCGTCGCCGGCGTCAACGTCTCATCCCCGCGCGTCGAATAGTCACGGTAAAAACCCGAAAAGCCGAGCGTCCCCTGCAAGCGTCCGACGCGCCGGTGGTCGGCGAAGATGCGGTAGGCAAAGGTGCCGTTGCGGAACGCCGTTTCCACCTCGTTTTCCTCAACCTTAATTTCGTCATGCCGGTAGCGGTTGTACTGAAACTGCGCCTGTACGTCGGTGAACAACGCATCGAGATTGCGCGCGCCGGCCGTGAAGCGAAATCCATGCCGACGCGGATTGAGGCGCACCAGTTCGCCGGGTTCGCCGCCCTTCGGCCGGAAAACAACGCTCGTTCGCCGCCGTCCTTCAACCCGCTCCTCATCGTCGTCTTCCGGCAGCGGCGGCACGCCATAGTTTTGCCCGGTGTAGCCGTAGGCGAAGTTGAAAAAGCCCTTCGCGCCGTAGTAGCCGACGCCGCCGGTCGCATTGCCGCTGCGCGCAAAGCTGTTCTTGATGACGCTCAGCGGCGTCCGGTAGTCGTCCGCGCGCTGTCCGCCGCCGTTGGCGAAGACCATCCACGGCCCGCGCCCGTACTTGACGCCGCCGCTCCCGCCGCCCAGCGCGTTGCCCGTCCCGCCGAAAGCCGTGGCGTAGCCCTGTAAGCCGGGGTGCGATTCCTCGTTGCCGGTCACGGCGTTGACGACGCCGCCCACCGCCGTACTGCCGTAGAGCAGCGTCGCCGGCCCCTTGACGATTTCCACCCGCTCAACGCCCTGCAGGTCAACGATTTCGGCATGGTCGCCCGACTGGAACCCAATCGAGCCGGTCGTGAGGCCGTCCTGCGTGACCAGTACGCGGTCGCCGTCAAAACCGCGAATGACCGGCCGCCCCGTACCAGGACCGAACGACCGCTTCGCCACGCCGACTTCACGTTCCAGCGCGTCGCCAAGCGACACCGGGGCGCGCTCGGCCAGGTCAAAGCTGTTGACGACGACGCTCGATTGAATGGTGTCGCGCGTGGTTTCCTCGCGCAGCGTCGCCGTTACGGTCACTTGTTCGGTCTCCGGGCGCAGCTTCAGGACGAAATCGAGCGTCGTCGCGCCGCTGACCGTCACCCGCTGCACGACATCCGGGATGCGGTCAAGGTGGGCGAACACTTGGTAGTCACCCGGCGGTACGTCGTCGAAGCGATACTCACCGTTTTGGTCGGTTATGACGGAACGGCGCAGTTCAATGATGGTGACGACAGCTTCCGAAACGGGGTTGGCGTCACGCTCCAACATGACGCGCCCACGCAGTGAGCCGGCCGATTGAGCCGTCGCCGGAATAAAAAACATCGCCAGCGCCGTTACGAGCAACGCCAAACGTCGGCGGCACGCCGACAAAGCAGACACACCCATAAGCAGATGCTCCACGAAAAATCCAGTTAACTGAAAACTCAATTCCAAGAACTTTCCTAACTACTGCATCCGATGACAAGGTGCAAGGCGCGGCAGCAGAAAAACATGTTTGACTTTATGTTTTTATAGTTATATAGTTAGCCACAGTCAGACACGAGGTGGTGGGTTATGCCGCAGTGGAGCAAACGCGCCGTAGGAATTGTGGGTGGTGTTTTCGTGATTGGCCTGTTGGGTGGGGCGGCGTGGTTTTGGCGGACGCATCCCGAAACGGCGCAGGCCGAAGCGTCACCGCCGGTGACGGACGCCGTTCGGCGGGAGGTGGTCGCCCGCCAACCCTACCCGCGTGAATGGTTGGTTGCGGCGACCGTCCGCCCGCGCGAGACGGCTGTGTTGTCGGCGGAAACGACGGCGCGCGTCCTGTCGGTCGCCGTCAAAGTCGGCGACGCCGTCCGCGCCGGTCAGACTCTCATCACGCTTGACGCCGCCGTACCGACGGCCGCCATGGCAACCGCGCAGGCGGAAGTCGCCGCTGTCAAGCAGGCGGCCGACGCAGCCCGGTGGCGCGTTGAAGTCGCTGAAGCCGCGCTGCGGGGCGCGCAAGCGGAATACGAGTTGGCGCAAACGCTTTACAACCGCCAAGAAAAGCTCTTTCAGACGGGCGACGTGCCGCGTCAGAGCGTGGATGTCGCCGAAGGACGACTCAAAGCAGCCGACGCGGCGCGGATAGCGGCAGAACGCCGCCTCGAGGCCGAACGAGCCGACTTGGCGCAAACTGTCGCCCGGATTGACGTAGCCGAACGCGCGCGGCGCGAAGCTGAAACGCGCGTCGGTCAAACGCGGCTTGTCGCGCCGTTCGCCGGGCGCGTCGCCGAGCGGCTAGCTGATCCCGGCGCACTGGCCGCGCCGAGCGTCCCATTGCTGGTGGTTGAGTCCGACGGCTCACTGCGCGCCGTGGCTGAAGTCGAAGCCGAACGCGCCGCGCGCCTGTCCGTTGGACAGCCCCTGCGCGTGGAAATGCCTGACCATCAGTTTGTGACGGGGACGCTCGTGGAGCAAAGCCCGGCGGCGAACCTGACGACGCGCACCGTCACCGTCAAGGTCGAACTGCCGCCCACGGTGAATGTCCGCAGCGGGATGTTCGTCCGCGTCGCCATCCCGCGTGATACGGTGGAGGTGGTCACGGTTCCGCAGGCCGCCGTGATGGAGCAGGGCGGGCTGCAAAGCGTGTTCACGCTTGGCGCAGACGGCGTTGTACGGCGGCGCATCGTGACGCTCGGCGAACGCTTCGGCGACCGCGTTGAAGTACTGACCGGCTTACGCGAAGGTGAGACGGTTGTGTTTGGTTCCTCCGCACTGCGCGATGGCGTGCGGTTAGCGAACGGGGCTGCAAAGCCCTAAATCATCGAAATCTGGAAGGAAACTGTCATTATGCCGATGGAGCGCATTTTGTTCGTGATCGCCGGTGTTGTCGTGTTAGCCAGTTTGGCGGCGGGCGTGTGGTGGACGCCTTACGCCCTGCTGCTAACGGCTTTCGTCGGGTTGAACCTGATTTTGGGCGGCGTCGCGGATTGGTGTCCGATGATGGCGATTTTGCGTCGGCTGGGCGTCAAGCGGGCCGCCGAAATTGCCTGTGAACGGTGAACGACTGCGTTGGTGAAGGAAAGCCATGGGCGCCGAATCCGAGAATTTGATGTCGCGCATCGTGCGCTTCTTCATTCAGTCAAAGCTGACGCCGCTGGCGGTGGTTGCGGCGGTACTCGTCGGACTGGGCGCCGTGGTGATGCTGCCGCGCGAAGAGGAGCCGCAAATTGTCGTCCCGATGGTGGACGTGATGAGTCGGCTGCCGGGCGCGTCGGCTAAGGAAACCGAACGGCGGTTGACAACGCCGCTGGAACGGCTGGCGTGGGCGATTCCCGGTGTGGAGTACGTCTACTCAACGACGACGCCCGGCGAAACGCTGGTTGTCGTTCGGTTTTTCGTCGGCGTAGATGAAGAAGACGCGCTGGTGCGTTTGCGCAAGCAACTGGACGCCCACGTCGGCGACCTTCCCCCGGAAGCGACGCCGCCGCAAGTGATTGCGCGTTCGATTGACGACGTACCCATCCTGACGCTGACGTTCTGGAGCGCCGTCCAAGACGATCTGGCGCTGCGGCGCATTGCAGCCGAAGTGGAAACGGTCGTCAAACGGACGCCGGACGTTTCCGAGACGGAAATCATCGGTGGTGCGCGCCGTCAGTTCCGTGTTGTCCTCGATCCGGCGCGGATGGAAGCCTACGGTGTCACAGCGGACGCGCTCGCCGCGCGACTCGCAGCGGCGAATCAGGCGCTTAGTCCGGCGGAGGCGGCCCGCGCAGACAGCGCGACGGTCATCGTTGCCACCGGCGCGGTGGAAAGCGCCGAAGCGTTGGGTGACATCGTAGTAGGCGGGCGCGGCGACCAGTTAATCCGCCTCCGCGACGTGGCCGACATCCGCGACGGCGCGGAAGAGTTGACGCGCTTTGTCCGGCACGCCGCACGCGACGAAAAGACCGGACAGCCAACCGGCGAGCACCCGGCCGTCACGCTTGCGGTTTCTAAACGGAAAGGCGTCAACGCCACCCGACTGGCGGATGAAATCCTAACGCGCGTTAATGCGCTGAAGGGGAGCGTCATTCCGTCGGATGTCGAGATGACCGTGACGCGCAACTACGGTGTGACGGCGGCGGAGAAATCCAACGAGCTGCTGTTTCACATGTTCATCGCCGTCGTTTCGGTGATGGCGCTGATTGGATTGATGCTGGGTTGGCGCGAGTCGCTCATTGTCGGCGTGGCGATTCCGGTCACGCTGGCGCTGACCTTGGCGACGTTTTACTGGCTCGGCTTTACGCTCAACCGTATCACGTTGTTTGCGCTCATCTTCTCCATCGGCATCCTTGTGGACGACCCGATTGTGGACGTTGAAAACATCGTCCGCCATGTCCGCATGGCGCGCAATCAGGGACGTTCGGCGCTGGAGATCACGATTGAGGCCGTCAACGAAGTGCGTTCGCCGCTCATTCTAGCGACGTTGGCCGTGATGGCGGCGATTCTTCCGATGGCGTTTGTCGGTGGGCTGATGGGACCCTACATGCGGCCAATCCCGATTGGCGCATCGGCTGCGATGGCGTTTTCCATGGTCGTTGCATTCGTCGTGACCCCGTGGGCGGCGTACCGCATTCTGTCGCAGGGCGGTCGCAGCGGCGGTCATGGCGAAGGCGAACCGGAGGACTTCCTCACGCGCCTGTACCGGCGCGTCATGCATCACGTCATCGGTGAAACCAAGTGGCGGCGGCTGTTTCTGGGCGGGATGATTGCGTTGCTGTTGGGTGCGTTGCTGCTCGTACCGCTCAAAGCCGTTATCGTCAAGATGCTGCCCTTTGACGACAAATCGGAATTTCAGGTCATCGTGGACATGCCTGAGGGCGCGACTCTGGAGCGAACCGGCGCACTCGCGCGCGAGCTGGCCGACTACCTGCTGATGCAACCTAACGTGGAAAATGTCCAGTCCTACGTCGGGACGGCAGCCCCCTACAACTTCAACGGCTTGGTACGGCACTACTTTCTGCGGCGAGGGCCGTTAGTTGCCGATTTGCAGGTCAATCTGACTGACCGGCATGCGCGTTCCGCCAAGTCGCATGACATCGCCAAGGCGGTACGACCGGGATTGATGGCAATCGCCGAACGCTACGGCGCGCGGATCAAAGTAGCGGAAGTGCCGCCGGGACCGCCGGTGCTGTCAACGCTGGTGGCGGAAATCTACGGCCCCGACGACGCCGAGCGCGAGCGTATCGCCCGTGAGGTGCGGACGATCTTTGAAAAGACGGAAGGCGTGGTGGATGTGGATTGGTACGGCGTTGAGCCGCAACCGCAGACGACCTTCCGACTTGACCGCGAACGATTAGCTGGACACGGCGTGGCGGAGGCGGCGGTGCTCAATACGCTGGATTGGGCGCTCAACAAGCGCGTCGTCGGGTTGGCGCACCTGCCGACCGAGCGCGAGCCGACGGCGATTGTCCTTGAGGCGCCGCGCGCCTTTCGCGCCGACCCGGAGGCGCTAGCAAGCCTGCGGGTGAGCGCCGCCAAGGGGGGCGCGGTCGCCATTGGTGAACTGGTGCGCCGTGAAAGCGGCGTTGCCGAGCGTCCGCTCTACCACAAGAACCTCATGCCGGTGGTGTATGTCACGGGCGATACCGGCGGACGGACGGAAAGCCCGGTCTATGCGATTTTGAAGCTCAACGCCGCGCTGGATGCGCTCAAGTTGCCGGACGGAACAGCTCTGACCCGTTACGTGGCGCAGTTGCCCGAAAGCGATGCGCGGTACGCCATGAAGTGGGACGGCGAATGGCATATTACCTATGAGGTCTTCCGTGATTTGGGTTTGGCGTTCGTCGTTGTTTTGTTGCTTATTTACGTACTGACTGTTGGTTGGTTCGAGTCGTTTGTGACGCCGTTGGTCATCATGGCAGCGATTCCGTTTTCGCTGGTCGGCATCCTGCCGGCGCATGCGGCGTTCGGGGTGTTTTTCACGGCGACCTCGATGATTGGGTTCATCGCTGGGGCAGGCATCGTCGTGCGCAACTCGATTATTCTGGTGGACTTCATTGAACTGCGCTTGGCAGAGGGCATGCCGCTAGAGAAGGCGGTGGTGGACGCAGGCGCGGTACGCTTCCGACCGATGGTGTTGACGGCGGCGGCCGTGATGGTCGGCGCAGGGATCATCCTGCTCGACCCGATTTTTCAGGGATTGGCATTGGCGTTGATTTCGGGCGAGGCAGCAAGTTTGTTGCTCTCGCGTTTAGCTGTCCCAACGTTGTATTACATGGTCCATCGGCCGCGGCTGGCGACGCCAGTGACGCCGTCTGTGGAAACTGGCGACGCAGTAGAGCCTGTCCCGGCGGAATCTGTGGTAGGAACGTGACGGTTGCCTGTTCTATGCCCCTTGCATCACATCGTCTGAGCGACGAAGCGTTGGAAATGATCGCCGCTCGCTTCCGGGTGCTGTCCGAGCCGACCCGCCTCAAGCTGCTGAACCTGCTGCGTGAGCGCGGGGAGATGAGCGTCGGCGAGTTGGTGACGGAAACCGGCTACGGTCAGGCCAACGTCTCGAAGCACCTGCTGGTACTGCTCGACGCCGGGATGGTTGCGCGGCGGCGCGAGGGGACGAGCGTTCGCTACCGCATTGCCGACGAGACAATTTTTGCCCTGTGTGAATTGGTGTGCAGCGGCATTGAGGCGCAACTCGCCGCCCGCCGGGCGGCGCTGCTGGGTTAATATCAACGCGGAACAAGCAAGCCAAATCAAGCCGCGCCTACCGAAAGTCGGCTTTTAGATGCTTTCCCTGCACCTGCGCCAAACGACAGAGGCGGTAGCATAGAAACGGCAAGTCGTGGGAACCTACCCCACGACGTATGTGTCAAACGCCGGTAGGTAGGGAGGGTGGGGCGATCATCAAAACGTTGATGGTCGCTCCGTGTGGTTTCGGTCGGACAAGCAACAGCCGTGTATCGGCTCAAAAACGGAAAAAGCCTTGACTTAAGCTTTTACTCGGAAGTAACGTTTGGCGCACTCAAAATACGCCAGAGCAACGTAACCATACCGCCGCAGGTTGGCTATCGGTTGAGTGGATTTTCAAGGTTGCCTGACTCAATGCCGACGCTGAGGCAAGGTGACGAGGCTGTTTTACACGCGCGATCTTCAAGGCATTACAAGCTCTACCATGCTTTACGGCCGACTCCGTTATCCGGGAAGAATCCGCCCAAGTGTGGGTTGGGTCTGTCTTTTGGTTGCTCGTGGAAGGTGAGGTAAGCGTATGTTTGACACTATGGTTGAGTCCACTTCACACATCAAAGACGCGAAACGGCGTTCGGCCTTTATGGCTGGTACCTTTGTCATTTGGGTGATTGGCTTTACTGGTTTGGTCATCTGGCAAGTTTGGACGGCTGCGGCCGAACTGAGTCAGTCGGCCAACGATGTCACCCTATTGGCACCGCCGCCTCCACCGCCGCCTCCACCGCCGCCCCCGCCAGCGGCAGCGACGGCTGCGCCGCAAACCAAAGCGCCGATCATTGACGACACATTTACGGCGCCGAAGGAAGTGCCAAAGGAGATTAAAGAAATTCCGAAGCAAGCGCAGCTTCGTTCACGTGTTGGAGACGCTGGGGCTGGTGCTACGGCTGGTATCGTAGGCGGTGTGCCGGGCGGCGTGCCGGGCGGTGTCCCGGGCGGTGTGCCGGGCGGCGTGCCAGGAAGCACCGGCGACGCTGCGCCGCCGCCGCCGCCGGACCCGCCAAAGGATACACAAGTGCAGTCGGGGCCTGTCCGCCGTAGTGAAGGTGTGTTGCGCGGGAGCGCCATCAACCGTGTTCAGCCGGATTACCCGGCGGTTGCCAAATCGGCTCGCATTCAGGGTGATGTCGTGGTTGAAATTCTAATCAATGAGCAAGGTCAGGTGGTAAGTGCGCGCGCCGTTAGCGGCCCGGCGCTTCTGCAACAGGCGGCAGTAAGCGCGGCGCGGCGCTGGTTGTTCAAGCCGACGATTCTCAACGGTCAACCAGTCAAAGTTACAGGCGCGATTACGTTTAGATTTGTACTCAACTGAACTAGTGGGCGGGCCGCCGTGGACCTCCTACGGCGGCTTTTGCGCATGGGTTTGCACGTATAAGAGCAAACTTTGCTGATTGAAAAAAGCTAGTCAGGGTCGCTATGGCGTCGAACGTCAAGAGCTTATTCCGAAATTAAAGTGTTGTTTCGCGCCGGCGGCATCTTCAAAAGTTTCTCTCTAACTTGGAGGACAACATCTCATGACGTTGCTGTTCACGAAGTTCGGCCTGTTGGCCATGCAGGCGATGATTATGTTTGCCCAGGAAGGCGGCAAGGCCGAAACTGAAGACTTCACCCTACTTGGCATGATCCGAAAGATGGGTCCAACCGCTTTGGTGGTGGCGATCATCTTGTTTCTGATGTCTGTTTACTCCATCGCCATCATGGTTGAGCGGTTCTTAACCTACACGCAGGCGAAGACCCAATCCCGTGAATTTGCCCCGAAAGTGGCGCAGGCGCTCAAGAACGACCGCATCGAGGAGGCTATCAACATCGCTGACCAACACCGGAAGAGTCATCTGGCAGTGGTGGTCAACGCTGGCTTGCAGGAGTTCCGGGCGCACCAGAACGACCCCAACTTGTCGGGCGACGTCATTGAAGCTTCTAAGCGGGCCTTGCAGCGAGCCGTGGCGGTCAAGATGGCCGAGTTCAAGCGCGGCCTTTCTGGTCTAGCGACCATTGGCTCAACGGCCCCGTTTGTAGGTTTGTTCGGCACAGTGGTCGGTATCATCAATGCCTTCCAAGGCATGAAGGAAGCTGAAGGCGCTGGGATTGGGGCCGTAGCGGGCGGCATCTCGGAGGCGCTGGTCGAAACGGCTTTCGGGTTGCTGGTGGCAGTGCCTGCTGTGTGGATGTTCAACTACTTCACCAGCAAAGTGGAAGCCTATAATGTTGAAATGGAAAACTCCTCATCTGAGTTGATTGATTATTTCTTGAAGCGGCGGGGAGCGCGCTAGCGATGGCCATCTCTACTGGCGGCGGCAGTAGCAGCTACAATAGTGACATCAACGTAACGCCCATGGTTGACGTTATGTTGGTGCTTTTGATTATTTTCATTGTCGTGACTCCTTTGCTCTCGCAAGGCGTCAACGTCAACCTGCCTGAAAATGATAACCCAGACGAGGATCCGAACATCACAAAGGACACGTCGGTGGTGGTTTCCATTCCTGGGCCAGGGCAGTATTTTGTCGGGCGCGACTTGGTGGCGCGCGGGGAGTTAGTTGAGCGCATCAAACGCTTGATGCGTGAAAAATCCAAAAAAGAAGATCAGGTGGTCTATATCCGGGCCGATAAGAACGTACCATACGGTGAGGTCGTCATGACGGTGGATGCCATCCGGAACGCCGGCATTGATCGGATCGGCCTTGTAACTGAAAAGCGCAAAAAGAAGCAGTAAGGAAGCTATGTACGTTCATTCCTCGCGCGCCTTCGTCGGCAGGTAGGCAACGACCCATAACTCAAGGAGGAACAAACCATGGGCATAGCGACCGGTGGCGGCCCCAGCGGCAGTGATGTCAGCGGCCCACGTCCTGATGTCAATATTACGCCGCTCATTGATGTTTTGCTGGTGATGATCATTATTTTTATGGTCATCAAGCACAAGGATCCCCACCGCTTTGAGAGTAAAATTCCAGAAAAGCCAAAAGAACAACAGCGAACGCAAAGCGAAACAATTTTTCCTGTACTCACTATTGACCGGCAAGGCGTCATTCGGTGGAATACGCAGGAAAAAACTGAAGAACAGCTCAAGCGTGAGCTGAAAGAGTTCTTGGAAAAACGACCATCCGATCTGCGCGCCGCCTTCATCAAAGCGCCCCGCGATGTTCAGTATGAGCGGGTCCTCAAGCTGATTGACATTGCTAAGGGGGCTGGCGCAACTCCGATTGGATTGCAGATTGATAATCTCGATTGAGCAACTTCGTTCTTATGGTAAAACAAGCCCCGCGCAGTGTTTTTCAGTGGATGCGCTCCATCCTGCGCAAGGCCGTCCCGGCGTGCGGTGCGATGGTGCTTGCTGTAGGCGTCGCCGGATGCAACAAACTGATTGCTAAAGATCTATTGAATCAGGGTGCGCGTGAGTACAACAAGGGCCGTTATGAGAAGGCTGAAAAGCTCTTCAAACAGGCCATGGAAAAGGACCCTGATTTTGTTCAGGCTAAGCTCTTTTATGCAACAGCGATTCGGTCGCGCGTCGCCAGCGAAGATGGGGAAGAGCAGATCAAAACCGCGAAAATGGCGATTGACGCCTACAAGGAACTGCTCAAGCCGGAAAATGAATCCCGTCTCAAAGAGCGCGACCGCGACCAGGTCTATGCCTTCATCGCTGATCTCTACAAAACCTTGGATGACCAGAAAAGCTACAAGGAATGGCTTCAGAAGCGTGCTGACCTGCCCAACCAAAAGCCGACAACGAAGGCGGAGTGCTTCTACTCGATTGGCGTAACCTACTGGAACGAAGCCACGAAAATCTCAAAGAAGTATGAAACACAGGTGCCGGGTAAACTACCGGAGGTCGCTAAACCAGATAAGTGGAAAAAAGAAGACATTGACGCGCTCCAGCAAGCTGTTCAGACTGGACTCAAGTACATCGAACAAGCCATTGCGGCCGATCCAAAGTACGCTAACGCCTACAGCTACAAGTCGCTTCTGCTCAAAGAGCAAATCAAGGCGACGGCTGACGCTCAGTTGGTGAGCAAGCTTGAGAAGTCTGCCCAAGAAGCGACTGAGAAGTTTCAGGAGTTGAATCGCCAAGCGGCGGCTGAACTGTCGGGCGGCAGTTAGAAGTTTGGATACTTTTTTGCTCCAATCTGATTTGCAGTTGACCGTAGCCGAAAGCTACGGTCAAGTTTTTTCCCCTATTTCTTCGCCGACAAGATGAAAGGTTCGGCGGAAGCGTCACCTGTGGAGTCTCTCTTTGACCGGCAAGAACGATTGGGTTGGTGGCGACAGGAGACGCTCCGGTCGGTGCGTATCCTTGTGGCCGGAGCCGGGGCGCTAGGCAATGAAACCCTCAAGAACTTAGCGCTGCTAGGCGCACGGTGGTTGTTGATTGTGGACAACGACGACATTGCGCCTTCCAACCTTAGCCGGACAGTGTTCTTCCATCCTTCCGACATTGGGCGGCGGAAGGCGCTGGTCGCTGCTGAGCGGGTGCAGGCTCTGTGCCGTGAGGCCACCAGCGGTGTGCGCGCGCTGGATGCCGACTTGGTATGGGATGTCGGTTTGGGGGTTTTTCGGCGGGTTGACCTGATCTTGGGCTGCGTCGATAACGACGAAGCGCGATTGAGCATTAACCGGGCCGCCCGCGCCGTCGGCGTTCCTTGGATCAATGCCGGGATGCACGAATTGACCGGAAGCATCACGGTCTTTGCGCCGGATGAAGGGCCCTGCTTTGCCTGCGCAGCGACGCCCGACCAGATTGCCGATGCACGCTCACGCTACGACTCCTGCGAGCAGGTACGGCGGCGTTACCTTGCGGAGGAGCGTCTTCCCACCATCCAAGTAACCTCGGCGTTAACCTCGGCGCTGCAAGTTCAGGAGGCGCTGAAAGTCATTCACGGTGAGCCGGTCGCCTTTGGCGTGCGCTATGTCTACAACGGTTGGACGCATGGGTTTCACGCCATCACGCTGCCGTACGATCCGTACTGCCTTGCCCACGGTCGCCTTGAGACCGTCATTGAGCTGCCGCTTGGCGCAGACGCCACGCTGGAACAGACGCTTGATGTTTTGGAGGAGACGCTGGGTGACGGCGTGCAGGTGCATCTCGACCGGCGCTACATCCGGCGCATTGCCTGCCGTCGTTGTGGGTGTTCGCTCGTGATTGAACGAGCGGCGCACCAGCTCTATGACGACGAGTTGATCTGTGCGCCCTGTCAAACCGCTAACGCTTCTGCTATAAGTGAGTCGTTACGCACGCCCGCCAAAGAAAGCTATGAAAGAGAAAGCTATATTGAGGTCGTTACTCGTTTTTCACGTCATCGCTTCGGTGACCAACCGCTGACGGATGACACGGCGGAGCGTACATTACGGCAACTTGGCATCCCCCCGTTGCATATTCTAACGGTCGAAGATCGACAGGGACGTTACTGGTCATGTGAGTTGACGGGTGATCTGGCGACAACGCTCGGCGATTGGGGACGTGCTGAGGCGGGCAGCGGTCGAGAAAAAACTAGCGCTAGTTAGAGGACTCCAAAGCTGTTCAACAGCTCTTAGGAGGGCAAGGCACCCCATGGCCTAGAAAGGACGCAAACCGATGGAAGGCGTAGCGGTTCTCGGGACATTGCTCTTCCTTCTGATCTTCGTCGTGTCCTGCGGCTTTGAGGTCTATGAGCTTTATTACGACGGACGCCGCGCGCTTGAAGACGGCCGCCAATCGAGCGATTCCCTGCTGCTGCCGCGTCGCTACTACGCGGACCTGCATCAGCGCACCTACGGCCTTGCCCGGTTTGATGGTTCGGCGCAGACCTTTCGGGTCAGACGCGCTGAACGCCCAGCGCGGTGCGAAGTTTGCCACCAGGGTGACCGTTTTGAGGCGCAAACAGGGTACTGTACCCGTTGTCGCCATTACACCCTGTAAGCCAAGAGGTTGAAAGCCTAAGTCGAGGTTGTTTCCATGGCGGATGTTGACGTTACATTTCGCAACGAAAACAACGGGAAGGAAGTTGAAGTTACCGTTTCCGACGATATGACGGCGGACGCCATTGTGCGAAACCTCGTGGAGGCCGGCATTATTCCAAACGTACCGGGCACAACGCTTGTCTTCCGCAATGTGCAGTTACGTCCCCACCAAACGCTGGCTCAGGTCGGCGTCGTTTCCGGGGACACGATTGGGATCTTCCTCAACACGCGCGGTGGTTAGGACGAGTCCGTCGGCGATAGTTTTAGGAAACCACTAAGGTGTCCGTTTGCGGTAAGACCAAGTATTCTGGGCGGGCGTAGTGCGTCTGAACGCTGTTGCGGATGGCGTCTATGTACTCATCCCGGTAGGTCCAGAACCCCTCGAAGCTTCGCTTGCCCCTAGCATAACCGTTCTTGCCGGACGCCGCCGGGCGGGCGGTATCCCGTCGTTCACGGGCAAATAGGGCGATGCGGAAACGAGGATCATCGCTGAGAACAATCCAGTAGTCTTGGCACTCACAGTCGGCGGGACGGAAAAACCGAATGCGCTCTGCTACAGCAGGCGGTGTAATGTCCGGTTCGCCGATAATCCAGACCGCCTGCGAGGTCTTGGCGATGGTGGCGTACCGCTCCTGCTGCGGCAAAAACAGCGATAACTTCTGAAACGAGGCGATAAAGAGGCCTGAAAGCCCCTTCTCGATGAAGCGGTCTTCAATGTAGTGCGAGATACTGAGCATGAGTGAAAAGTTCAGAGTGCGGAACGTGTCGGTTTCCGTCACCGGCAGCCCGCCTCCGTTCTGCTCAGTCCGCGCGTTGAGGTGGTGAACAATACTATCGAACGTTTTGGCGATTGGCGCCGACATGGCGAAACTCCCGTGGCGGCTGCGTCTCCGCCGGTCGTCAGCGGACCGAAGCCGCCGGGGACGAGACTCGTCAGAGCCTGTGGATGCTCGACGGTTAAGTACATTTTCGTACACTTTTGGAAACGACACAACCCACTTCTTCAGAAAGCACAAATTTCACCCCGCCGTGGCGGCTTCTTGCGCGCCGTTAGGCGGCGGCGCGCAAGAAACTTGACAAGCCGCCTAGCATCCACTAACCTCGTTGTAACTTGTACAGTGAAATGGGGGTGTTTGCGGGAGTAACTCAGTGGTAGAGTGCAACCTTGCCAAGGTTGAAGTCGCGAGTTCGAATCTCGTCTCCCGCTCCACTACGAAACGACAAAAGACGACGAATACGCAAGGTTCGTCGTCATTTTTATTTGTGGGGCTTGGGATGGCTTGACATCCGTTTGAAGAAGATTGTATAGTCACAAGCTTCCACAAATACGACTTCGAACAGAGACGCTTTCCAAAAATCCATGGCAGACAATGTGCAGCCGGCCGGCCCTGAGGGCGTGACCATCACGCCGCTGCGTACGCCGGTCGTGACCTCTCCACCAGCCCCAGAAGTCGCCGCGTCGGATACGGCGTCCGCCGTTGCGCCCGGAGCGGAGCCTAGCGAGGAGGCGGATTTCGCCGCCATGCTCGACGACTATGAGCAGACCTCCGCTTCGATTGCTCCGGGAGATATTGTCGCCGGACGGGTTGTTTCCATCACGGAGCGTGGCGTCGTCGTTGACATTGGGTTTAAGTCGGAAGGACTGGTACCAAAAGAGGAATTCCTTGGGCCGGACGGAGAGTTGACCGTTGCTTGCGGCGCTTCAGTCGAGGTCATGGTCAAGCAGCTTGAGGGCGGCGACGGCTATGTGGAACTGTCCTACACCGACGCCCGGCGGCACCATCTCTGGAAAGTCATTGAGAAAGCGTTCGTTGAGAACCAAACCATTTCAGGTAGGATCATTGAACGCACTAAAGGCGGGCTGCACGTTGATCTAGGCGGTGTGAAGGCCTTTCTGCCGGGCAGCCAAGTGGACTTGCGCCCAGTTCGCAACTTAGATGCGCTGATTGGACAAGAACTAACGTTCCGCATTTTAAAGCTCAACAAGAAGCGCAACAACATCGTCCTGTCGCGGAAAGTTCTGTTGGAAGAGGAGTTAGCGGCGCGTAAGGCCGAGACGCTGCGCATCCTCGATGAAAATGTCATTGTTTCTGGGCGGGTTAAGAATCTCACCGACTACGGGGCTTTTATCGATCTGGGTGGGATTGACGGGCTGCTGCACGTCACAGATATGTCTTGGGGACGCCTGCCCAAGCCGTCCGATTTGTTCAACATCGGCGACACGGTGCAGGTCAAAGTGCTCAAGTTCGACCGTGAGAAAGAACGGGTCAGTTTGGGCTACAAGCAACTGCTGCCGGACCCATGGGATACAGTGACGGAGCGATTCAAACGCAACGACATTGTCAAGGGACGGGTGGTGTCCATCACCGACTACGGGGCGTTTGTTGAACTGGAGGAGGGGGTCGAAGGACTGGTCCATGTCTCGGAGATGACGTGGTCGAAGCGAACCAAGCACCCGTCCAAGATCGTGTCGGTCGGTGATGAAGTTGAGGCGATGATTCTGGAAGTGGATCAAGCCAACCGTCGCATCAGCCTTGGGATGAAGCAGGTTCAGCCGAACCCTTGGGACACCATTACGCAGCGCTACTCGGTGGGTTCGCGCGTCTCTGGTAAAGTGCGCAACCTAACGGACTTCGGGGCCTTTGTCGAAATCGAAGATGGGATTGACGGCTTGATTCATGTGTCCGATCTTTCGTGGACGAAGCGCATCAAGCACCCTTCGGAGGTCCTGAAGAAGGGTCAGACGGTTGAAGCGATTATCACCAACATTGACACGACGAACCGACGCCTGAGCCTTTCCATCAAGGACCTTGAACCAAACGCTTGGGAGCGCTTCTTCCAGAAGCACCGGCCGGGTGACGTGTTGATGGGCAAGGTCGTCCGCACCGCCAGCTTTGGCGTCTTTGTGGAGCTAGAGGAAGGCATCGAAGGGTTGTGTCACATTTCAGAGCTGTCTGATCAACGGGTAGACCGTCCTGAATCAGTGGTGTCGGTCGGACAGGTCATGCCGTTCAAAATTCTTAAACTTGATGAAGCCAATCGGAAGATTGGTCTGTCGGCGCGCGCAGTCGGTAAGGAAAACGACCCGGAGGACATCAGCAACTACCTCAACAATGAAAGCATGACCAGCCTTGGTGAAGTGGCGCGTTTCGTGCGCAGCGAGAAGGATTCCCGTTAGACTCCCGCCGGCCCTACCCGCTGCGGTCGGCTTGCCCGCCGGTGGTTGGTTTGTGGCGTAGCCGGTTGCCGCGCCATATCGCCGCGCCTGCGCGACGGCATCCATCGCTTATCTGGTTGGGTCGGCCATGGCAAAGCACCGGGTCTTGATTTTGGGCGGCGGTTTCGGCGGGCTGTACACCGCACGCGCGTTGAGTTTGCTTGGCGTGACGCGCCAAGCGGAGGTGACACTCGTCAACCGCACGCCGACGTTTCTGTTCCTCCCACTCCTCTACGAGATTGTGACCGGCGAGGTCGCCGATTGGCAGATTGCGCCGTCCTTTACCGAGGTTCTACCATCCGGCTGCCGTTTTGTGTGCGGCGAAGTCGTAGGTGGTGAGTTTCAGGCGAATTGTCGTCGCGTGCGCATCCGCCAAACGGACAGCGAGGCGACGCTCGAAGCTGACACCGTTGTGCTGGCGCTCGGCGGCGTGCCGGATGATTTTGGCTTGCCGGGCGTCAAGACGTACGCTCGACCGTTTCGCTCACTAGCCGACGCCCATGCGCTGAAAGCTTCCGTGATGGATGCCGTACGGCGGGCGGCGGCAGCGCCCCACGAAACCATTTCGTTTGCCGTCATTGGCGCAGGACCGAGCGGCGTTGAGTTGTCAGCCGTCCTAGCCGATCGGCTGCGCACCGAGTTACAGCGAGTCGGCCTGCCGCCAACGCGCGCGCGGCTGCATCTGATTGATCGGCTGCCGGAGATTTTGCCGCAGTACGCTTCGTCCCTACGGCGTTTCGCGCGCCGTGAGTTGGCGCGGCGCGGCGTCGAGTTGCATTTAGGCGTTGGGGTAGCGAGCTGTTCCGCCGCCGGTGTTGAGCTGGAAACCGGCGCGCATATCGCCGCCGACACGATAGTATGGACGGCCGGCAGCCGTCCGACGCCGGTATTGGCGGCCTTCCCGTTTGTGCGTGACCGGCGGGGACGCATTCCCGTTGGGCGGACGCTGGAAGTTCCCGGCTTTCCGGGAGTCTATGCCCTGGGCGATATTGCGGCGAGCGCTGCTGCGCCTGCGACGGCGCAGGTCGCTGTCCGACAGGCGGCGGTGGTCGCCCATAACATTGACGCCGCCTTACGCGGTGAGCTGTTGCAGGAGTACCGGTATGAGCCGTTAGGTGAGATGATGACGCTCGGACGCGGCACAGCCGCCGCCAACATCCTAGGCGTGGCGTTTAATGGCTTAGCCGGCTATCTGACGCGCCGCTTGGTGTATTTGATGGCGATGCCCGATCCGTGGCATGCAACGAAGGTTGGTCTGAGCTGGCTTGGGCAGTTGCTGGAGGAAGCTTGGCGGAGGCAGCCGTCGCCTGTAACCACAGCGTACGCGCTAGACTGAAGTCACCAGCTTGACAGAGAGTTGCCAGACGACTTATATCCTGTTTCCGGGTCGTTAGCTCAGTTGGTAGAGCAGCTGACTCTTAATCAGCGGGCCGTAGGTTCGAGCCCTACACGACCCACTACCAATCGGGAAGTTTTGGCGGGCGGTTCTTTACCGCCCGTTCGTACTTTTCGGACGGTACGGACACCGTTCCCCAAATGTTGAAAAAGCGTTTGAACGCTCATGCGTCTTGCCCTTTTGCGCCGCCAATCCAAGACCTTCACCGCCGCCATTGTGGATCAGGTCGCCGTCGCGGTCGGTCACATCCTCGCCGAGCCGAAGGATTTCTTCACGCTCGACGTGGCGGCGCGCGCGGCGTTGTCCACGTACGTCACGGAAGCGGCGCAGCGCGGCGACGGCGTGACGCCGCTGGATGAGGTCGAGTTCCTGCCGCCTGTCCCACGACCGGGCAAGATCATCGCCGTTGGGTTGAACTACCGTGACCACGCCGCCGAACAGGGTAAAGCGCCGCCGACTGAGCCGGTCGTTTTCGCCAAGTACGCTAGCGCCGTGACCGGCCATGGCAGGCCGATCGTTCTCCCACCCAACAGCCGCGAAGTGGACTACGAAGCCGAACTTGCCCTCGTCATCGGCAAAACGGCCCGCCGCATTGTCCGCGAAGACGCATACGCCTACGTTGGGGGCTACACCGTGCTCAACGACGTGAGCGCCCGCGACATGCAGCGCCAAGACAAGCAGTTCACGCGAGCGAAGTCTTGCGACACCTTCGCCCCAATGGGGCCGTGGCTTGTGACGGCCGAGGACATTCCCGACCCCCACGCGCTGGATATCCGCCTCACGCTCAACGGGCGCGTCATACAGGCGTCGAACACGCGCGAGATGATCTTCGACATCCCCTACCTCATCTGGTTTTTGTCGCAGGCGATGACGCTTGAGCCGGGCGATGTGATCTCCACCGGCACACCGGGCGGTGTCGGCGTCTTTCGTCAGCCGCCGGTTTTTCTCCAGCCCGGTGACGAAGTGGCGATTACAATTGAGCGCATCGGAACGCTCCGCAATGTCGTTGTCGCGCCACAAGATTGACGGATCGGGATGGAGAGATGACGCCTGAAGGGCTGCGCGTCCTGCCGTCGGTGGAGCGTCTGGCGCAGACATTGGACGCCGACCCGACTTTGCAGGCTTACACACCGGCTGAACGCCGTGCGGCGGCTCGCGCTGTGATTGCCCAGCGCCGCGCCGAGCTTATTCAAAACGCCGTCGCGTTGGGCGGCCTCATCAGCGAGCAAGTGTTTGAACAACTCTGCGTAGCCGCACGGCTCCGGCTGTATGAAGCGCGGTCGCTGCGCCCGGTCATCAATGCGACGGGCGTCATTCTGCACACCAACTTGGGACGCGCGCCGTTGCCGCAGGCGGCGCTGGAAGCCATCGCTGAAATCGCGGGCGGCTATGCCAATCTGGAATATGACCTGACAACCGGCCGGCGTGGACGACGCGACGCCCACGGCGAGGCGCTCTGGCGGGAACTACTTGGCTGCGAGGCGGCGGTTGTCGTCAACAACTGCGCGGCGGCGGTTTGGCTCGTCCTTGAGGCGCTAGGACGCGGCGGCGCAGCGCTCATCTCACGCGGCGAGTTGGTTGAAATCGGCGGCGGGTTTCGCATCCCCGACATTATGGCGTACAGCGGCGTCGCGCTGCGGGAAGTCGGGACAACCAACCGAACCCGCCTAGCCGACTACGAAGCGGCGCTGACGCCGGACACGCGCCTCATTGTCCGCGTCCATCAGTCAAACTTTCGCATGACCGGCTTTACGGCGCGTCCAACCGTTGCCGAACTAGCCGAACTGGCTAAGCAACATGGCCTCATTTTGTTTGATGATATCGGCAGTGGACTACTGGCTGACCTGACGGCGGACGGGTTGCACGACGAGCCCATGCCAGCGCGGTCGCTCGCCGATGGCGCAGACGTGGTGACGTTTAGCGCCGACAAGCTTCTCGGCGGGCCGCAAGCGGGCGTCATCGCTGGGCGGCGCGACCTCATCGAACAGATTCGGCGGCGACCCCTGATGCGCGTACTCCGGGCCGACAAGTTGACCTACGCCGCCCTAGAGGCCGTCTTGCGCCTATATCGGGCGGGCAATTGGGCAGCCATACCGATTTTGGCCATGTTGCGTACGTCGCCTCTGACGCTCAAACGGCGGGCGCAGCAATTGGCGCGGCGACTGCGCCGACGCATTTCGCCGGAAGTCTGCCGGATTGAACTTGCGCCGGGCGCGTCGGCTATCGGCGGCGGCTGCGCGCCGAACATCGAGCTTCCGACGACGCTGGTTGCATTGGTACCAAAGCACAGCTCCACCGACGACTTAACCACCCAACTGCGGCAGGCGTCGCCGCCAGTGATTACGCGCACCGCCGACGGGCGTATTCTGCTTGACCCCCGTACGGTTTTCCCTTCTCAAGAAGCAGCGCTCGTCAGCGCCGTAGTAGCAAGCGTCACCAAGGCATGCGGCGCGGCCTAAAGAGGATTCAGTTTCCATCTGAACCAAATAGGAGCGAGTGCAGTCGGCGCTTGTCGCCCCGCAGCCGCTCCGGCACGCGGTTCAAAAGGACATTGTGTGGAAGCGCGTTTTAACGGCGTAACGCGCAGCAGCTTACGGTAAGCGGCCCGTACAACAGAAAGCTATCCTATCTCCCTGCCCTGTCCAGCGGGGATTGGGGATGGGTCGCCCGCTTGTGCGGACCGGAGGCCGGTAGGCTGCCAATAACTGACCGCCGCGCCAAGGTTACGGTCCTAAATCACTTCGGAACCTGCTCTAGTCTGGAAAGCGAAGTCGGTCGAGAGCAAGACTGACTTGAATGTGTGCTAAAAGAGGCGAATGAAACGCTCTACTGCCGGCTTGGAGTCCCGCCACCCGACTACCACCCGACTACCCTGGTCATCCAAATCCATCTAAGTTGAAAGCAAGGAACTTCCTTGTCCGCTCGTTACTGTCGCAAATCGTCCACGAAGGCAAACTCTACCCGAATGATTCTTCCTTCTTCGTCTTGACTCTCTATTCCTTACACTTTCCCTTGTTCTTGCTATGAGCTTCAATGTCGCCATTGTTGGGGCAGGTCCGGCGGGGTCGGCGTTGGCAGCGGCGCTCGCTGCGGCGGGCGCGCGAGTGCGGTTATACGATTTGCAGGGCGGCGCATGGGAAAAACCGTGCGGAGGCGGCGTCACCGCAAAAGCCCTCCGCCAATTTGATTTCCTCCTCGATAAAACCCAGCGTTTTCCACGTCAGGACATCCACGAAATTGAACTCGTTTCATCCGGGGGACGCAGCGTTGTGTTTCCGCTGGGCGGCGCGCCGTTTCAGATTTTTTCGCGCCGCAACTTGAACGGCCTACTACTGGAACGCGCCACGGAAGCCGGCGCGGATTTTATCCCCCGGCGCGTGACAGGTCTGACGCGCGCGGCAAATCGGTGGTCTGTCGCTGCCGACCGCGACCGCTGGCCGGCGGACGTGGTGGTGGGCGCGGACGGCTGTACAAGTTTCGTCCGGCGGACAATCGGACACCGCCTGCCGGACGCCGATCAGGCGCTGTGCTGCGGGTACTACGTCCCGGCGGCGGGCGCGACGCGCGCCGTGGTGGCGTTCCCAAAGCGTTTTACGGGATATGTCTGGGCGTTCCCACGCCCGGATCATATTTCCTACGGCATTATCAATCAGTGTGGCGAGTATCCGCCGGCGAAGCTCTGGGCAGAGTTGGACGCCTTTGTACGGTGGCACCGGCAAGGCGAACTGCCGCGCGACCGGGTGAAGTACGCGGCGCGCGTACCGATGCTGCGACGCGCGTCGTGGAAGACAAACCGCGTCGTCGGCGACGGCTGGGCGCTGATCGGCGACGCCGCCGGCTTTGTCGATCCCATCACTGGCGAGGGCATTTTTTACGCCCTGCATTCGGCGCAGTTACTGGCGCAGGCGTTGCAGGCAGGCGACATCCGGGCGTACGACCGCGCGTGGCGGGCGTCGTTTGAGGCGGATTTGACCGAAGCCTCACGACGTTTGCCGAAGTTTTACCGTGGCGGGATGTTGGGAGCGTCGGTTATTGACCGGGTGTTGCAACTTTCGACGATTCATGGGGGCGTCGTGACAATCATGCGCCAGGCATTGGCGGGCGACGTGGATTATGTCTCGCTCAAGAGACAGGTTCTGCGGAGCTTGTTTGCACCAGCGGCGTGGCGTGCGCCGAAACTGACCATCCGGCTGGTGGATTACCCTCAGGCGGCGTAGCTGAAGAAAAAGCGCTGACGCCTGTGTTTTCACCAACCACGGTGTCGCGCCGATACGCCAATCTGACGGACTCCAATTTTCTGGAAATGTCTGTTTTTTTGTATCCTATATGCCAAAAGCAGGCGGTTGTGTTTTATGACCTCGCACCGAAGGCGTACCGTTGCCCTTCGCCTTCCCAAGGTGGAAAGCCTTTTGAATGACGTTCTAAGAACCCACCTGCGCGAGACACACCTTGTTCGGCTCGGTGAGATCCCAGAACGTCGCCAAATTCTGGAACAGAGTTTGCCTGCTTTAGAACGTAACCTTAGGACGAAGGAGGGATTCAAACGTATGAATCCACACAACAGGCAGTTGACGCCTTGGCTTGTCCGTATGGTAACGCTGTTTGGGGCGCTGGGACTGCTGAGCTGGTCAATCGCTGCCCAGACCATTTACGGCAACCTCTCCGGGCGAGTCACCGATCAGACAGGCGCGGCCATTGCTGGCGCGCGCGTTGAAGCTCGTAACATGGACACCGGGGAAACCCGTGAAACAACCACTGGCAGCGACGGCGTTTACCTCTTCCGTGCGCTTCCCGGCGGCCGGTACTCGGTCAAAATCTCAGCCGACACGTTTGAAACGCTTGTCCGTGAGCCAATCGCCGTTACAGTCGCCCGCGACGCCACAGTGGACGTTGAACTCAAGCCGGGCAGCACCCAAGAGGTTGTGACGATTGAAGGCGACGCAGCGCTCATCGAAACCACCCGCAGCCAAATTAGCAAACAAGTTGATGCCCGACGCATTCTAGAACTGCCGGGACGTAACTCACTCAACGGTTTGGCGCTGCTCCAGGCGGGCGTTGTCAACAACCAGAACGGTCGTCCTGGTTCGGGCTTTGCTGTCAACGGCGCACGTACCCGTTCCAACAACTTCCTGATTGACGGCACCCAGAACAACGACCCCTCCCTGTCCATCCCGACGCAGAACCTGCCGCCAGAGGCGCTGGCCGAATTCCAAATCATCACCAACAACTTCTCGGCGGAATACGGCCGCAACGGCGGCGCGATTGTGCAGCAGATCACTCGGTCGGGAACAAACGAGTTTAGTGGCATTGCCCACTACACTTGGTTCGGCAATGGGCTAAATGCATTGACAACCGCCCAGCAACGGACGTTCGCCGCCGCCCGCGCCGCCGGCTTCAGCGAGCGTGAATCCCTACGCCGGGCGCGGAGCGTAACAGTCAACAACACTTGGGGCGGCACTTTCGGCGGCCCTATCAAGAAAGACAAAATCTTTTTCTTTACCAGTTTTGATCGCACGACCGAACGCACAACCGTCTCGGGGACGAATACGCTGGCGCTAGCGCCAGCGGCGGTGACGGCGTTGCAAAACTACGCCAATACCGTCACGTCCGGGCCGGATGCCTTTGCACCGGGCGCGCTGCAATTCTTGCTCAACACCTTCCCAGTGGCGAACGATCCAACGCCACGTGGGACGCTGACGATTCGGCGTCCATCCGACAACGCGATCATCCTCACGTTGCCGGTGCAACAGTTCAACCGGGCGCTGCAAGGCGCGCCGTTGCCTTTCGGCACAACCTTCTGGCGCATTCTCGCCCGTGGCGACATTCAGTTGACCAACAACGACCGTTTTACGCTCCGCTACTTGCAGGACCGGTCGCGTGATCCGGGCGCTCCGGCGGCTATTCCGGGCAACGAAATTGGCACAAATATAGATAACTACAACGGCGCGGTGAACTACATCCGTACCTTTAGCCCCCGCGCTGTTAATGAGTTCCGGTTCAGCTATGTGGACCGGGCGCTCAACTTCCCTGAGAATCTGCCGCCGGCTTTTGTCATCAGTGGCTTCAACAGTGTGGGTAACGCTAACTTCCCACAGTTCCGCAACAGTAAGGTCATTGAATTTACTGACAACTTCACCTTTACGGTGGGGCGGCACACGTTGAAGTTTGGCGGTTCGTACAACCGAGTCCATCTTGATTCATTCTTTGCACCGAACTTCCGTGGTACGGTGCAGTATCCTTCAATGCAAGAGTTTCTCTTCGACCGGAACGCGCTGTTTTCGCAGTATGCAGGAACGGGTCTCGTTCCGGCGCGCGTCAATGAACTCGGCGTCTTCGTGCAGGACGACTTCCGCATCACACCAGAACTCACGCTCAATCTTGGGCTACGCTATGAGTATGTATCGGCGCCGTTTGGCTATTTCTCCAACGCTGAGGCGGACATCAACAACTTTGCGCCGCGCGTTGGTTTCGCGTGGAATCCGCGCGTAAGCGGCGACGGCTTCATCGCGACGATGTTGGGCGGGGATAAGACGGTTATCCGCGGGGGCTACGGCATCTCGTACGACCAAATTTTCCTCAACATTCTGCTCAACACCTCGCGCAACTTCCCGCGCGGCGTCAACATTGCCTTGGGCAACATCACTGGGCAGCGGCTCTATATTCCGGCCAACCGTCCGGCACCGCCGACGCCCCAGCAGTTCACCGGCGATCCTAACTTGCTGCCGGTGCGACTCTATTCCCCCAACAAGCGCGTAGCGCTGCCCTACCAACAGTCGTTCAACCTTGGCTTTGAGCGGCAGTTGTTTAGTGACTACGTGCTTAAGGTGTTTTACATCGGGTCGCGCGGGCTGAAACTCGTGCGTGAAGTTGAATCAAACATCGGTTTCTTCCAAGCGGCCATCAACAACAACCCGGCGTTTTACGCCAATATTCTCCCAACCTTGCGTCCGGTGACCATTGGCGGCCAACCGGCGTTCCGCCGCGACCCATCGCGCGGCTCGATTCTGGTGGGCGATGGTCTGGCCAGCTCGTGGTATCACTCGCTCCAGATTACGCATGCCAAGCGCTTCCGGCACGGCATTCAGTATGAACTGAACTATACGTGGAGCGCCTTTATCAATGACAGCGACGACATTCTGGGTGGTCAGGTCAATGCAACCTTGCCAGCTAACCCTCTCAACTTCAGGCAGGATCGAGCGCGGTCGGGGCTGGACCAACCGCATCGCCTCGTAGCGAACTATACCTTTGAGATGCCGCGCATCACGATCAACAACTGGTTTTTTGACCGCCTACTCAATGGTTGGTCTATGAGCGGCATTTCGACGTTTGCTTCAGGGACGCCTTTCAGCGTACTCAGCGCCGTCAACGCGCTGGGCATCCTTCCTGGCCAGATCTCGACGGTTGAACTCTCGCAGCGTGTCAGTATCAATCCAAACGGCGTTCCCGGAACAGCGACCGGCTTCCCTGGCGTGACCAACCCGTTCTATGTCCTCAATCCGGCGAACTCCGGCATCAATGGGAACGCCGGCCGGAACATCCTGCGGACGGGTGGGATCGCTTCAACCGACCTTGCGTTTGTGAAGAACATTCGGACATTCGGCAGCGGCGACCGGCAGCAGACGCTCCAAATCCGCTGGGAAGTCTTTAATGTCTTCAACCGGCGCAACTTTACTGTGATTCCGGCTAATACGGTTAGCGCCAACACGAACCCGGCGCTGTTCCTCAACCTTGGTCAGACCAACGTCGGCGGACGGTCAATGATCTTCACTGCCCGTTACATTTTCTAGTTGCGGTTCTAGTTGCGGCGCGATGTTTCGTCGCCAGTGAAACACGCAACAGCTTAGCCCATCGGCTTTAGTAAAGCCGATGGGCTTTTTTTGCGGATGTGCCCATAACCACCTACGCCTATGCCCCAAACGCTGGATAAAGGTTTTACTAGAAGCGGTTTTCGAGAAAATGTAGTGATCATCCACCAATCAGTGGTGGTGGGAGTGCTCATGGACACCGGGCAAGACAGCTCTGCAAACGGGCGACATAAGTTCCTCCCCACCCAATGGCGGCGACGAGACAGCCCACTAAAGCGGGCTAGCACGCTTCCTAGCGGCGGGAACGGAGACAAAAGCTGGAGTTGTTTTGATCTCCACCTGTTCGTTAGGCAGGCTGGTGTGTCGTCCACGTTGCAGGCTTCAAAGTGGATAAGGCGCTAAGCCAGCGTTGCTCGCTCACAGGGCTGCCACTAGCGGTCGGCTGTCGCCTGCCAGTGTGGGCTTCTGCCAGTGTGGGCTTGACCCGCTCGCCAAGCGGTGTGTGGCGCTATAACTTCCTCGGAGAGTTACTTAGCAACTGAAGAGGTCTGATCACAGATGACCAATTCAGGGGTTTGTCTGGAAACGTAAATCAGCTACTAGGTCACGCCACCAACCTAGACATACCGGCAATGCTGTCGGACGAAAATGTCCTTCCCTAATAAGCGGGACGCGGCGGATTTTATGCAGGTAACAAGACTACGCTGGGAGCAGGCTTTCTAACTCGCGTAAACGCCGGGCAAGCCGGAGCAACTCGGCGTCCGTCGTCGGCGCGCCGTCAATAATCGCTTGGCAACGCTCCGTCACTGACCGCCATTCGCTTCCTGGTCGCCCCGAACGCTCCCCCGCCGCCACACACAAATCCCGAAGCGGCGTCGTGGTCGGCAACCCCGTATAACGGCACAACCGCCGATGAAACCGCCGGTAAAGATTCTCCAGCGCCAAGTCGCGGCTCGCCGCCGCTTTCTGGATCTGGGCCATCGCGGTGACGAACTCTAGCGCATTCGTCCGTGGTTTGACGGGCAATCGTAACGGTCGCCCAAAGCGGCGCCCCAGCGTATAAGCGACCAGTAGACCGAACGCGACCGTATGCCACACCAGCCATGGAATCGGCGTCCCCCGGAAGTAGCCCAGAAAGCCGAGCAGCCCGCCGTTGGTCATCCGATAGCCGTGATGGTAATCGTCAAAAACGATGCGACCGTCGCCCTCGCCAACGGCCATGCGCGCCAAGTTGAGCACGAAGCGCGCATTGTCGCCTTCGCCGATGCCGTTGTTGGCGATGACAAACGGATCGCCAACGAAGATGATGCGCCCGTCTCCGTAGCCGACTTCCAGAACAGCGGGCGCATCCTTGACGCCAGCCAGTGGGACGGCGCCTTTGAGCCGGTGGGGTTCATCGAAATTCCCCAACTCAAACGAATGGGGTTTCGACAGCGGATGGAGCTTGACTGTCACGGCCGTCTCCGAACAGGCTAGTCGGCTAACGCCATGAAAGACGCCGCCCGGTTGCCACGGCGCGACGCTTTGCAATGGCGCTTTGCCGAAGGCCGAACCTGTCGCCTCAAGCGGCAACCGGTCGCTCGGCGACAGTTCTTGGCCGCCCAGCGCCAGCGGCCAAGCTCGCTCGAACACAATGAATGTGCCGCCGTTCACGATCCACCGCCGCAGGGCGCGCAGTTGGCGCGGTCCCGGCTTTTCACGCGGTTCGACAAAGATGACCGCGCGTACGTCGCGGTTGTCGGCCAAGGCGCGGTAATCCTGCTCCCACCGACTGACTCGCAGGCCTGATTCTTGCAACAACAGATACGCCGCTAGTGTTCCATACGCGCGGCCGGAGTGCGTCGAGCGGTCAGCGAATACATCGGATTCTTCTGCAGGTTCCGGTTTGACGTAAAACAGCAGGTTGAGGCCCAACAACAACGCCACGACCAAGGCGACGACGAGGCCGTTTTTGAAGGTCTGGCGACTCATAGCCGACGGCTAGGCGGCGGACAGCGCGGCCTGCGCTTCACGGTAACGAAGCAACGCTTGCTCGTAGTCCTCCCGGTCGCCGTGGCGCTGCCCGTACCACAGGACATCGAAGCGGTCGGTCAGTTCACGCATGGCCGGATAGAGAAGAGCTTGAGCGCGAACGGCGTTGAGGTACTCGCGGTTTGTCCAAGCCCGATTGAGCGGCACAATCTCGCGTTTGTCGAGGTCGTGCAGAAGGGCGATGTACACCTTGCGGACGGCTTGCCGCCAGTCGCCAGCTTCCGCCGCTGCGCGCGCCTGCGCCAGTAACTCATCGGCGCTTGTCTCCAACGCCACCGGTTCGCCTAGAATGAGGCGTGCACCGTCTTCCGCCATAGCCTGCTGTTGTCGCCATCGGCGCACAAACCGCAGGCCGGCTCTGCAAAGCAGCAGGGTCAAGAAAACCCACAACCCAAGTTGCACCCACTGGTTCGACCAGAGGTCCTTCGCGGCGTCGTCTAGGCTCGGCGCGTCCTTGGGGAGTTTCCCAAAGATTTTGTCAATCAGCTCGACGAGCCACGCCTGAAGGTACTCCAGCGGGGTTTTGGTCTTTTTGATCGGTTGAAACGCCTCGCGCGCCAGAATTGCCCGGATGTCCGCCGCCTCACCTTCCGGCGTTGCGGACACATGCCGTTGAACAATGTCGAGCTGCGCTTCCAGCGCCTGAAGTCGCCGACTCATCTCCCAAGGGGTTTCGGAGGCGAACAGTTCGTCAAGCGCGCTTCGGATGGACTGGTTGTTGACGGTGACGATGCTGGTCGGCGTCGTCACCGTACACCGCTCCGGTAACAGGCGGCGCAATGTCTCGCGCGCGGCGGGCGACAGCACGGCGTCCATCCGCCATGGCTTCTCCTCGGTGTCGTCAGTCCTGAGCGCCTCATCGGCCTGATGAACCAACTCCCGCGCCTCCTTCAGCCGGGCGCGGTAGGCTTCCAACGACAGTTCATCCGCCGGCTGCGCGCCGACAACGCTCCCAAGGCGAATGAGCAGGATAACCAAAACGGCTAACCAGACGGATGGCCGCCGTACGCCGACATTGCCGAGTCGAGCTGGCTTAGTACTCATAAAACCCGCGTCCGGTCTTACGCCCCAGCCATCCGGCGGCGACGTACTGCCGCAGCAGCGGACAGGCCCGATACTTCGGATCGCCGAACCCTTCATACAGCACATCCAGAATCGCCAGACAGACATCCAGACCGATGAAGTCAGCTAGCGCGAGCGGCCCCATCGGATGGTTCATGCCGAGCTTCATGATGCCGTCAATGGTCTCACGCGGCGCCACGCCTTCGTAGAGCGCAAAAATAGCCTCATTAATCATCGGCATGAGGACGCGATTGGACACAAAGCCCGGAAAATCATTGACCGTCAGGCAGGTTTTCCCAAGTTTTGCGCCCAGCTCCAAAATGTAGTTTGTTGTCGCGTCGCTTGTTGCGCAGCCCCGGATGACCTCCACCAGCGGCATTACCGGCACGGGATTCATAAAATGCATGCCGATGACCTGAGCCGGACGCTTGGTAACGGCGGCGATTTTTGTGATGGAGAGGGAGGACGTATTGGTCGCCAAGATGGTTTCAGGCGGCGTCAGCGCATCGAGTTCGCGGAACAACGCGGCTTTGGCGTCGAAGTTTTCAGTAATGGCTTCGACGACAACTTCGGCGTCCTTCACGTCGGTCAAATCAGTCGTTAGGCGAATGCGCGCCAGAACCGCTTCTTTTTCAGCAGGCGTTAGGCGGTCTTTCTTCACGTCGCGATCAAGGCCTGCGCTGATGGCGGCCAGGCCGCGTTCAAGATATTCGAGCGCGACATCGCGTAGAACAACGTCAAAACCGGCGCGAGCAGCAACTTGGGCAATGCCGCTGCCCATTGTTCCAGCGCCGATCACGGCGAAACTTCCCATGGGCCTCACAGTTGAAATCAAAGTGGTCGGTCAAACGGCGACTTAGTAGTACCGGTCCTGGTCGTCATCATCATAATCGTCGTAATCCTCGTCGTCATAGTCATCTTCGTCGTCATAGTCGGACTCAAGATCGAGTTCAATCGGATCAAGACCGACCAACCGCAGCACCGCGCCGCACTCGTCACACTCGATGAGCTCGCCCTTGTCAGCATCTTCATCTACGTGGACGGTCGCCTGGCACTCAGGACAGGTTCCCTGGGGCATACAATTCGTCTCCTTTTGAAAGTTGCCAGTAAAAGGGCGCATAAAACAGCCACGAACGTAAACGAGTCGGCGCGGCGCTGCAAGGGCGCACCACATCAGACGGCCATCGCCGATAAAACCGTCGCGTAAAACTTGTCGTGGTACAAGCGGCTGATTAGAGTCAACTATCTTGGCCCGTCCCATCAACTTTTCGCGTTCTGATGAGTTCCGGCATGTCATCAACGGAAAAAGCTGCACAGGTCAAAGCCTTGGAAGCCCAACTGGCGCAACTCGCCACCGCCCCACACACGTCGGCGCAAGATGAGGAGATTCTCCGTTTGCAGGCGCGGGTGCGAGAGTTGCAGGAGGCAATTCTTGGTGACGCAAGCGGCACCAAGGAAATGACGCCGATGGATCGCGTCAGGCTTGCCCGGCATCCTGACCGTCCATATGCGTTGGACTTCATTTATGCACTGTTTACGGATTTCCATGAACTCCATGGCGACCGACGTTTCGCCGACGACCCAGCGATTGTTTGCGGCTTTGCGCGGTTTGAGGGCGAACCGGTTTTCATCGTTGGGCAGCAAAAGGCCAACTACAAACAGCGCAAGATGGAGGACCGCAAATACCGCAACTTCGGCATGCCAAAACCGGAGGGCTATCGCAAAGCAATCCGGCTGATGCAGATGGCAGCAAAGTTTCGGCGTCCGATCATTTCGTTCATTGATACGCCGGGGGCGTATCCGGGTATTGAGGCCGAAGAGCGTGGACAGGGCGAGGCCATTGCGCGCAACATCATTGAAATGATGCGGCTGCCTTCGCCGACAATCGGCGTCATTATCGGCGAGGGCGGCTCAGGCGGCGCGCTCGCGATCGGGGCTTGTGATCGGATGTTGATGTTGGAAAACACGATTTATTCCGTCATTTCGCCGGAAGGTTGCGCTTCGATTCTGTGGCGTGATGCGAGCCAAGCGGACAAAGCCGCCGCTGCGATGAAGATCACGCCAGAGCCGCTCAAAGCAGCCGGCATTATTGACGACATCATCCCTGAACCGGGCGAAGGCGCGCATACTGATCACAAGGCGGCGGCCGAGGCGCTGCGTCCCTACCTAGTCAAGTACCTCAAGGAACTAAGCACGTTGTCGCCGGAGGAGCTGATCGAGCAACGGTACGCCCGCTATTGCCGCATGGGGGCGTTCGTCATTGAGAACTGATTTGGCGGCTTCATTCCTCCTGCGATTCGCCTTGCGCCGGTACAGTCACCCCGCCCGCCGCCCTAACCAAGCGGCGGTTTTTGTGAAACCAGCCTAGCGCGTCCAGCGCAGTTTTCACGAAGATGCAGCGCTGGCAACCCAGCGCGGCGGCCGGCGAGCGTCGGTTACCCGCTATGCGACGGCGCGTCAACGGCCCCGTTTTTCGGAAAGGTTGCTGAAACACACTAAGCCGCCCTGCCCATTGCTCGTAGGTTTGGGCGAGCCTTGTTCGCCCAGACGCGCAGGGCGGGGCGTGCTCCCGCCGCGTTGTGTTCGCACCGCCTCGGTGGGCCGCCTACCAACCCGTCAGTACATCGCCGTCTGCGCCCGATAGCCTGCGACGTTGCGCTGCATTTCCGCCAGCGAATCGCCGCCGAATTTTTCGCACCATGCCTGCGCCAGCACCAACGCCGTCATCGCTTCGGCAATCACGCCCGCCGCTGGTACAGCGGTTGTGTCCGACCGCTCAAACGCCGCCGCCTGCGCTTCCTTGGTCACAACATCCACGCTCTGCAGCGCCCGGCGCAGCGTCGAAATCGGCTTGAGATGGCCGCGCAGTCGCAACTCCTCGCCGTTTGTCATCCCGCCCTCAAGGCCGCCTGCGTGGTTTGTTGGCCGGGTAAACTTTCCGCCGTCATAGCGGATTTCGTCGTGCAACTGTGCGCCGGAGCGGTAGGCCACCGCCACGCCGTCCCCAATTTCAACAGCCTTGACGGCTTGAATGGACATGATCGCCTGCGCAAGCCGCCCATCCAACCGCAAGTCCCACTGCGTATGCGTCCCCAAGCCGACCGGCAGCCCCCGCACAACAACCTCAAACGTCCCGCCCAAGGTATCGCCGCGCTCACGGGCGGCGTCTATAGCCGCAACCATCTCTGCCTCAATTGCCGGGTCTATGCACCGCAGAACAGCGCTGTCCTGGACAGCCGCAATGCGTTCCCACGGCGCATTTAGTAGCGCATCATTGGCCGGGACGCCGCCAAGCCGTACAACATGGCTGGCAATTTCTACACCGAAAACAGCTAGCAACTGCCGCGCAAGCGCCCCGGCCGCCACTCGCGCCGCCGTTTCCCGTGCACTAGCGCGCTCCAGAATGTCTCGCAGATCATACGTGGCGTACTTCAGCCCACCCGCTAAGTCAGCATGGCCCGGACGCGGGCGCGTTAGCCGCCGGGACTTCTTCGGATCGTCGGCGATGGCGTCCCAGTCAGGCGTCGGTTGGCTTGCCATGACCGTTCGCCAGTTCTCAAAATCGGCGTTGCGAATGAGTAGCGCCACGGGCGAGCCAAGCGTCCGTCCATGGCGGATACCGGAAAGCACTTCGGCCGCATCCTGTTCGATCTTCATCCGGCCGCCGCGCCCGTAACCAAGTTGGCGGCGGCGGAGCTGGGCGTTGACGGCGTCCAAGTCAATCGTCAACCCAGCGGGCAAGCCCTCCACAATCGTCACCAGCGCTGGGCCATGGGATTCACCGGCCGTCACAAACCGCAACATAGCCTAGGTTTTTTCGCCTCCCGTAGTAGCCGCGTCACGTGTGGCGTGAGGGCGCGGCAGCGTCCAGCGCCGCGAGGTTTGCGCCTAGTAGCAGTAACAGCGATGAGACAAACGCCCACATCACCAGCGACACGGTGACGTAGAAAGGGCCGTACGTCTTCCGAAAATCCAGCAGCGGCAGACAGGCCACGAAAATGTAGTGGGCAGCTTCCCAGAGCAGTCCAACCCACACCGCCATCGGCAAAACCCGCCGCGCCGCTGGACGCTCGCTCGGTAAAATCATATACAGCCCGAACAGCATCCCGATGGTGATCGGGAGCGACAAGACTTTGGCCCCAACCAGCGCAGCCACCGTCGCTATGCGCGGGCCACCGAAGCGGCCGATGGAGTGCGTCGCCAGCCACTGCAATCCGGCCGTTAGGGCGACAATTGCCAGGAAGCAAGCGCCGCATACAAGCACCAACCCCATCGCCAACAACTGGCTCTTCCACCCGCTGCGGGGACGCTTGACCCGCCAAGCACGGTTGAGGGCGAGTTCTAGCGGCGTGAAAATGCCGGCGCTCGTAAAAATCAACGCCGCAACGGAAAACAGGGCGACACCCCGGTTGGCGTGTTCCTCCAGCACCACCCGCAGATTGCGGACAATAAAATCTTCAGCGACCGGTAGGTACGCCGCCTTGAGCAGGAAGAAGGTTGTTTCAACACCGGCGTCCCAGTGGAGCACTTCCCGGCACATCAGGAGCACTAGCAGCAGAAACGGATACAGCGCCAGCAGCGCATTGAACGCAATTGCCGAGGCTGAAACGTACACCTCATTACTGGCCAAATCGGCGACAGCCGGGAAGATGCGGTGGAACGTAAGACCAATGCGGTAGAAAAAATCAAACCGAACCGGCTCGGTCGCGGAAGCGACGTGGGATGGGGAAGCCTTGGCGTGAACACTGGTGGACATAACGGGCAAATAACAAACAGTAGGTTGCCGGAGTTTCAGCCGGCGTTCAAGTCGCGCTAACGTGTCCGCCCGCCAAAAAGCATCGTCAGAACGCTCGTTCCACACTAGAATGCCCGCACGGTAAGGCGTCGGCGTCACACGGGCGGCGTCGCAGAGGCGGAGCCCTACGCCCAGTCCACGCACGACGGCGTTCGGATGAGCCGCCGACCAACCGTCAAACATTTTTCGAGGAGCTTGAAAAATGCGTATGACACTCAAACGCGCATCGGCGCTGTGCGCGCTGGTCGCGGCGTTGTTCGTTGCGGCCTGCGCCGCCGTCAAGACAGCCGAGACGGTGGCGGTCGAGCTGGCGACTGGGACACCGGCACCGCCCTTCACAGCCGTGGACAGCAACGGCAAAACACATTCCCTGAGCGATTTCAAAGGCAAGTTTGTTGTACTAGAATGGGTCAACTTTGACTGCCCCTTCGTGGTGCGCCACTACAAGAGCGGTAACATGCAGGCTCTGCAGCGCAAATACACCGCCAAGGGCGTCATTTGGCTCTCGATTAACTCTTCCGCCGTCGGTAAGCAGGGATACTTCACGCCAGCTGAAATCAACGCCAAACTCAAAGAGCGCAACGCCGCGCCGACGGCGTACCTGATTGATACGGATGGAAAGATCGGTAAGGCATACGGCGCAAAAACGACGCCGCACATGTTCGTCATTGATCCGCAGGGTAACCTGATTTATCAGGGAGCGATTGACGATTCGGCTTCCACCGATGTTAACGAGAAAGCCAAGATCAACTACGTTGAAGCGGCGCTTGACGCGGCTATGGCTGGAAAGCCGGTGGCTACGCCGAGAACCAAGCCGTATGGTTGTAGCGTCAAATACGCATCGTAGGTTGTCGCAGTGGTGGTTGCGGTCGGCGAGCCCTTTGGGCCGCGCCGACCTTCTGCTCCGAATCCGTGCAGGCGGGCGGCGAACATCTCTCTATTGCGTCCCCTTCACACGTCAGCGCGTCGGGCTACGGCGTACGAGTTCACTGTTCACCACTGCATGCATGGAGTTGAAAGCCACAAGCGGCTCTGCAAGTCTGAGACTGGTATCGCTGAAATGGAGAGCCATTTCCCATGAGTGAAGAAGCGCCTTCGTCGTTCAAAGTCAGTGATCGCCGGTTGTTCAATCCCGACGGAACCCTTCGCGTGAACATTGAACGCGACGCCTCAGAAGAAGAGGCTGCGGCGACAAGACACGATGCAGCTCCAGCGCCGCCTGTGAACCAAACGCCAAGCGAGCTGGCGACGCCCAAGGAAGATCCATTGTTTAGTGATTTCGTCCTTGAGTTGGCCACCAACGCCATGGTGATGCTCGGCATCATAGAGCATCCGCAGTATGGGCGCATGCCGCCCGATATCGAGGGCGGGCGACACTACATAGACATCCTTGGTATGTTGGCGGAGAAAACCAAAGGGAACTTAGCGCCAGCCGAGGAACGCCAGCTTCAGGACACCCTTTCATCCTTGCGGATGCAATTCGTCGCCATCACCAACCGTATGGCTGCCAGTGTCCGCAAAGACACCTAACGGATGCAGTCTCAATCGAAGGGCGGGTTTACTAAGACCCGTCCTTGAGAATCTGGGATTGAGGAAGGTGTTCGCGGAGCGACGCGCCTCACGGGCGTCTTATCTCATGCAAGCGCCTGCTTCACTTGCGAGACTAGGCTGGCAAAGCTCTGCTCATCCAGCGTTGCTAGGTTGGCCAGCATTTTGCGGTCGAGTGTAACGCCGGCCTTTTTGAGGCCGTACATAAACCGGCTGTAGCTGAGGCCGTTCCGCCGTGCGGCGGCATTGATGCGGACAATCCACAATGACCGATAGTCGCGCTTCTTGATGCGGCGACCAATGTAAGCAAACTTCAACGCTCGCTCAACCGACTCTTTTGCCGAGCGGTAAAGCTTGCTTTTGGTCATCTTGTAGCCTTTAGCCAGCTTGAGAATCTTCTTACGTCGCTGAAGGCGTTTATTTCCACGTTTGACGCGGGGCATAGCGTTTCCGAACTCCTCAGAAAACGTTTAGTTGCCGTAGGGCAGCATGCGCCGAACCCTCGCCTCATCAGCCGGCGCCACATAAGTGTCAATGTCAAGACGACGACGACGCTTCGGCGATTTCTTGGTCAAGAGGTGACGACAATGAGAGTGTCCGCGCTTGAAGCGCCCGCTCGCTGTCGAGCGGAACCGCTTGGCGGCTCCTTTGTGCGTTTTCAATTTGGGCATAGCTAATGCTGCAACTCCTTCTGAAAAATCTGTATCAACGCCGGCCGCCCTGAAACTAGCGGGCGCGGGAGACGCCGCATAACATCCGCCAGCTCATCTCTTCGGCGCGAAAATCACAAACATCGTCATGCCTTCCATCTTAGGGCGACCTTCTACCGTCGCTACGTGCGCAAGGTCTTTTTCAAGACGAGCCAAGAGGCGCTCGCCCAGTTCGCGGTGGGTGATCTCACGCCCAATAAAACGCACAGAGGCTTTTACCTTGTCGCCTTCTTCAAGAGCGCGAATGGCGTTGTTCTTCTTGAACTCATAGTCGTGATCCCCAATCGCCGGGCGAAGCTTGATTTCCTTGACCGAAATGACGGTTTGCTTTTTCTTAGCCTCGTGCTGTTTCTTCTTTTGTTCATACTGCCACTTGCCGTAGTCAATAATACGACAAACCGGCGGGTTAGCTTGGGGCGCGACTTCCACCAAGTCCAGCCCTCGTTCCTGAGCGATCGCCAACGCTTCATGGGGCGGCATGATGCCGAGTTGACGACCTTCCTCGTCTATAACCCGCACTTCACGGTGGCGAATCCGCTCATTGATAGGCACTTGTGGGCCACGGTCGCGGGCGCTTCGATGCGGTGAGATGGCGATATGACAACTCCTTTGTTAGGGCAATGTCACGAGGACCATGCCGGTTTCCGTTGAGCCGCGCAACGCACGCGGCCGTTGACTCAGGGCGTCATCAGCCGTCGCCGCGTCTCGTCGGTGACGCGGGCCACAAACGCTTCCAGAGTAAGCGTCCCAATGTCGCCTTCGCTGCGCGTCCGAACCGCCACGTCGCCGGTTTCGGCTTCACGATCGCCCAAAACAATCATGTAGGGAATCTTGCGCAACTGCGCCTGACGAATCTTGGCGCCGATTTTTTCACTGCGAGCGTCCACTTCAACCCGTAGTCCGGCTGCACGTAGCCGCCGCGCGACCGCCGCCGCATGGTCGTTCAACCGGTCGGCAATGGGGAGGACGGCGACCTGTACCGGCGACAGCCACACCGGGAACTTGCCGCCGAAGTGCTCAATTAGCAACCCGAAAAACCGTTCCAGCGATCCCAGAATGGCGCGGTGAACCATAATCGGCGTATGCGGCCGATTGTCGGGGCCGATGTATTCCAGCCCAAACCGCTGCGGCAGATTGAAGTCCACCTGAATCGTCGCCAACTGCCACGTCCGCCGGATGGCGTCAATGACTTTGATGTCAATCTTCGGGCCGTAAAAGGCGGCCTCGCCCTCGACGCGCGTGTAGGACAACCCCAGCTTGTTAAGCGCCTTCGTCAGCGCTGTTTCCGCCAACGTCCACACTTCGTCGCCGCCTAGATACTTCGTGTGATCCTGCGCGTCACGGACGGAAAGCTCAATCTTGTACTCGAAACCAAACGTGGCGTAAACCGTCTGGGCAAAGTCCAAGCAGCCGATAATTTCGTCTTCGAGCGTTTCCGGCGTACAGAACAGGTGCGCATCATCCTGCGTAAACCCGCGCACGCGCAACAGACCGTGCTGGACGCCCGACCGCTCATAGCGATACACCGTGCCCATTTCAGCGTAGCGCAGCGGAAGCTCTCGATAACTGCGCGGCTGAGATTTGTAAATCTGGATGTGAAACGGGCAGTTCATCGGCTTGAGTTGGTATGCAACCGGCTCGTCCTCAAACTGCATGGCGGGGTACATATCGCTGCGATACTTAGCCGTATGTCCCGACGTTTCCCACAGCCGACTGGACGCAATGTGAGGCGTGCGCACCAAGTCGTAGCCGCGCGCCAGCAACTCGTCATAGAGAAACTCTTGCAACAGGTGCAAAATCAGCGCCCCCTTCGGATGGAACAGCGCCAGTCCACTGCCGACCTCCTCCGTAAAGCTAAACAGGTCGAGTTCCCTGCCGAGCTTACGATGGTCGCGCTTGGCGGCTTCTTCCCGTTGCTGAAGCCAAGCGTCGAGTTCCTCCTGGGTGAAAAACGATGTGCCGTAGATGCGCTGCATCTGCGGGTTCTTTTCATCGCCTAGCCAGTACGCGCCAGCAACCGAAAGCAGCTTGAACGCCTTAATGCGCCCGGCGCTGGGCACATGCGGACCGCGACAAAAGTCAATGAACCGGTCGCCGAGGGTGTAAAAACTGGGGTTTTCGCCGCCCTTCTCCCTAATGAAGTAGCATTTGAGTTCATCGGCGCTGAACCTCCGCAGCGCTTCTTCACGGGTCATTTCAACGCGCTGAAACGGAACGTTGCGCTTGACGATTTCCCGCATGCGCTTCTCGATGCGCACCAGATCATCGGGCGTAAAGGGCTTTTCCTGAAGAAAGTCGTAGTAAAAGCCCCCCTTGGGGTCATCTTTGAGCGCCGGCCCTGCGCCCAACTTGGTGTCCGGGAACAAATCGAGAACAGCGGCGGCCAGCAGGTGCGCCGTCGAGTGACGGTAAATCTCCAGCGCTTCCGGGTCTTCGGGAAGCACCGGCTCTACCAGGTCGGTTTCCGACACGACGTAGCTTAGGTCGCACAGTTCGCCGTTAACCCGCGCCGCAATGGCGCGTTTGGCGGACTCGGCGTCGCGCGCCTGAAGGACACGAAAGGCCGTCAAACCAGCGGCCGCGGAGTGCGCGGCGGATGACTCCATACACGTCACGAGGAACTTCCCAACATTCCTCGCCCCCAAAAGATTGCGTGGTCAATACCCACGCCTACAGACAAAGCCGCGCCGTCGGTTCGGCATCCGGACGGGATCAACGTGGTAGTCGCGCACGGATTTGAACCGTGGACCCCTACCGTGTCAAGGTAGTGCTCTACCCCTGAGCTACGCGACTGCAAGCCGCCCGACGCCAAACCGACGACGCGACAGTAGGTCGTGGAATGTACCGGTCTCACCGTCGGCTGTCAAAGGAAATCCGCGAAACCGGCTCTTGCCTTCACCTGCCTACGGACGCAGGGCGGCGTTGGGCTTGGGCGCCAGCTTAGGCGTCGGCGGCAAGTGCTGATTGTCGTCGTGATCGTGATGCCCGCCGCCGTTTTCCTTGCCGCCGCAAAAGAAGCCGTACTCAATCACCAGACCGCTCTTACCGTTGGACGGGTGATTGGGAATCTTGTAGGCGACGACGATCATGTGATCTTGGCCGGATGAAACAGGACGCCCGGCGTGAAGAAGCCGAAGTCATGCCGGCCGTAAAACCACTCACCCAACAGGATACAGCCGGTGCTTAATGATGGGCTGCTCGAACGCGGCGATAGGGTGAACCGTGGTCTTTTTGAAGAGATTCCGCGTCCCGAAGCTGACGCCGGCGGTGAGGCGGGTGTGCGTCTTCGGCAGCACCAAGCTGCCGTGTGAGTACGTAAAGCCGCCCAACCCCTTGCCGCGCAAGTTGTAGATCAGCATTTGTCCAAACGTCCACTTGACTTCCAACTTGGGGTGTTTCTTCTGGAAAAACAGGACGGCGGCTTTGAACCTGACGCCAATGTTTTCATTGGCGCTTGCGGCGTGCCGCTGTTGTACGTCGTCAACGCCAACTCAGTGTTCTTACCGATGCCGTAGCAGTAGAAGTTCGTTCCGTACCAGTAGCGGCCCGGGTTCTACGGTCGCCACTGGGTCTCGTGCATGATGAAGTGGCGTCCCTTCGGTGTGATGTCGGCCGAGGGCATGTTCGATTGCCTGTTGCGCTTGCGCAGCCGTCGCGCCCAACACTCCCCAGAGCAAAGGCCTCAAAAACCACCGTAAAAGACAACGGGAAGGCGATGACTTCATGCAGCAACTCCGTCAGCGTCTGTGTGTGTGTGGGGGGGGTAAGGCAGCGCTTTACGTCTGAGGCGACCGCCAAGCAACGGCTTAGATTCTACCGAAGGGCGATGTATCCTTAACCCACAGCAAGTTTTCCGACGAGGAGCGCAGGCATGGTCATCCAGAAGCGAACCATCGGCATTGTCGGGACGGGGAATGTCGGCGTCGCGGCGGCGTATGCGCTGTTTATGCAGCGGACGGCCGGCGACCTCATTCTGATTGACAAGGATCAGCGCCGTGCGGAAGGCGAAGCGCTTGACCTGATGCATGGGCAGCCGTTTGCCGGCCCGACGCGCGTGCGCGTCGGGGACTACGCCGACTTGGCTGAGGCGCAGTTGGTGATTATCGCCGCCGGAGTCGGCCAGCGGCCCGGTGAGACGCGGATGGACCTGATGGAGCGCAACGTCGCCGTCTTTCGCGCCATTCTGGCTGAACTGGATCGCCACGCGCCGCAGGCGCTGCTCGTGATTGCGACCAATCCGGTGGACGTGTTGACCTATGTGGCGCAGGCGCTATCCAGACGGCCGGCGCGGCTGATCATCGGCACAGGGACCATGCTCGACACGGCGCGGTTTCGCAGTTTGCTAGGGGAACACTACGGCGTAGACCCACGCTCAGTGCATGCCTACATTCTGGGCGAGCACGGCGATACGGAATTTCCCGTCTGGAGCAACGCCCACATCGGCGGTTTGCCCCTAATTGGCAACGTCATTAACGGCCGTCCTTATGACCGTCCGGCGCTGGACGCCATTTTTGAGCGAACGCGCCGCAGCGCCTACGACATCATCGAGCGGAAGGGCTACACCAACCTTGCCATTGGTTTGGTCATCGCCCGGCTGGCGCGGACCATTCTCGACGATCAACGCAGCGTCCTGCCGGTCAGCGTCCGTTTGCAGGGAGCGTATGGGGTGTCGGGGGTTTGCTTGAGTCTGCCGAGCATCGTCGGGCAAACCGGACTCGAAACCAGCATCTTGCCGGCGCTGGACGACTCGGAACTGGCGGCGCTGCGGCATTCGGCGGCCGTGCTGCGGGAGCGGATTGCGGAAGCGCTCCCTGCCGATCAACTGTCGGTCGCCGACTCGCAGCAGTCTCATTCCTAAGTTTGCGGCGGGAGTTTGCGGCGGGCGCAATATGACCAAAACGATCAATCCCTACCTCAACCGCGTCGCCATTCGAGACCCAGCGCAGTTTTACGGTCGCCGGCGCGAAGTCGCGCGGATTTTCTCGCGGCTGGGAGCCGGACGACCGCAGTCCATCGCCGTCGTCGGTGACCGACGTATCGGTAAGTCGTCATTGCTGAACTACCTGTGCGCACCGTCCGTACGCGAGCGGTATTTGTCGCGGCCGGAAGAGTATGTCTTTGTGTTTTTTGATTTGCAGCAGCGGCGGCGCATTACGCTGGATGATTTTCTGGACGCTTGGCTGGTGGAAATCGAACGCAGTGCGGCGTTGCCTCCCAGCGGCAAATGCGGCTTCGACGGCATACACGCGGCGCTTGATACGCTGCGGGCGACCCACCGCAAGCTGATCGCCGTCTTCGACGAGTTTGACATTCTGACCTCGAACCGCGCCTTTTCGGCGGATTTCTTCGCCTTTCTCCGGGCGCTGGCGAACAACTACGAAGTAGCGTATGTAACTTCGTCGGGGCGTGACCTTCAGGAACTGTGTCACGCCGAGCAGATCGCCGACTCCCCGTTTTTCAACATCTTCACAAACATCTACTTACGCGCTTTTCCCGACGATGAAGCTACCGAACTGATTGTGCAACCGTCCGAAGCGGCGGGCATCCCGCTTGCTCCGTACGCCGACGAGATCCGGCGGTTGAGCGGCAATTTTCCCTTTTACCTGCAAATCGCCTGTTCGATTTACTTTGAACAGCTTCAGGAGAGCGGCCGCCTCGACCTTGCGGCGGTGGAGGAAGCCTTTGACGACGAGGTGCGGGGCCACTTTCGCTATCTATGGGAGCATTTCTCGGCGGACGAGCGGGCGGTGTGTCAGGCGCTGGCATCGGGGCAACCTATTCTGCGGGAACACACTTATGTCTTCGAGGATTTCAAGCGCGCTGGGTATGTCGTCTTGGAAGCCGATGGGAGCCCGCGCTGGTTTTCACGGCGTTTTCTGCCGCTTGTGCTTCGTCCGGTTCGCAGCGTCGGCGAACACGTCACCGTGCCGCCGACGCTCGAAATTCCAGCGCTGCTGCAGCCAACCTCACAGGATGACACCCAGTCGCTGCAGTTGAACGGGGCGGCGACGCCGACGCGCTTTGGGCGGTTCGAGGTCATTGAGCGGTTAGGCGGCGGCGGCATGGGCGATGTTTTTCTGGCGCGCGACGGCGAACTCGGCCGCAAGGTCGCTATCAAGGTGCTCAAAGCCCGCTACGCCCACCAATCGGAAACCCGGCGGCGCTTTCTGCGCGAAGCCCGCATGGTGTCCAACCTCAACCACCCCAACATCGCTACTCTGTACGAGATTGGCGAAGTCGAAGGCGTACCCTATCTGGTGATGGAATACATCCGAGGCAAAACCATCGCGCAGTGTCTACGTGAACAGGGGCGCTTTACCTGCGCTGACGTGTGCCGCATTGGGGCGCAGGCCGCCGAAGGGCTGGCGGCGGCCCATGCCGGCGGCGTGGTTCACCGCGACATCAAGCCGTCCAATCTGCAACTTGACGCCGAGGGTAATGTCCACATCATTGATTTTGGCCTCGCCAAGCTGGATGTCGGAACAGAAGGAACGCCAATGTCGGCTTCGGATGACCACTTGCCTGCTGTCTCCGACATCACTGAACCCGGTGTTCTAGTCGGCACAGTTACGTACATGTCTCCAGAACAGGCGGCGAACGACGCCCACGCCTCCCTCGCCGGAGACGTGTTTTCGCTAGGGATTGTGCTGTACGAAATGACAACCGGCCGGCTGCCCTTCGACGGCAAGTCGTACTACGAAGTCTTGGACGCCATCCTGCATGCGACGCCGGCACCAATTTGGGATTGGCGGCCGGACGCCCCGTCGGGACTGGTTAACGCCATCAACGCGGCGCTAGCTAAGCGTCCAGCCGACCGACCGACCGCCGCCGCGCTTGCGCGGATGCTCCGGCAAACTGCCCTCTAACTCTCCGCGAAAATGCTGCGCCGACGGCTTGGTGGTTGGCGTGTGCCAACAATGAAAGGCGTGGTTCGACGCCGGTGGTGACAACGCTATCAGCTCGCTTTGTCAGCGACCTCGCGTCAGCTGGCCGGAAACACCGGAGACCGGACAGGCGCAGATGCCGTCAAGCAAAACACCGGCTTGACCTTAGCGTAAGCGCATACTACGTTTTCGCCCGGAGGAACGCCATGAACACCCGCGCGCGCTTTTTCCTGTTCCAACACCGCAAGCTGGTTTGGCGCCGGCGCTTCGGCTGCTTCTTCCTCGCTTGGCTGTTCCTCGATCTGTGCGTCGTCCACATGCTGAACCCGCAGTACGCCGCCGCCGAACTGTTTGGCTGCGTCGTTCCGGCCGTTGTCGCCCTGCCATCCGATGCAACGGCGCCAACGCCGGGCTGGACGGCCGTCCCTACCGGGCTTGAGACGGCGGAGCGATTGCTGCCCGTGCATTCCTGTTTCTGGAACACCCAGTCGCTGCTTGACGCGCCGACCGTCGCGCTGCCACCGCAGTGCTTTGTCTTGTCGTCCGCAGCGCGCCCCACGGTTCGGCTGGTCTGGTACGCCCGGCTCTTCCTCAAAAGCATCTTCCATCCGCCGCGACTCGCCTGACCATCGCTGTTGTGCGTCGCCGTGCGCCCGTGCCCGTACACACGGATGCGCGGCCGCTTTCCATCAACAACGCAGTTGGTCAGGAGCATCGTCATGACAACGGAAATCAGGCCGGAAACCATACCGGCTGGAGAGGCGACGGCTGTGCCGCCGCCTGCTACGCCGTCGCGCAGGCAGAGCTGGCTCGCTTGGGCGGTGACGCTGGCCGCGCTGGGCGTCCTAGCGGCCGGTGTCGGGCTATGGCTGAACCTGCGCCGTCCGGCGACAACAGCAACAAAGCCGTCCCCTGCCGCTGTACGAGAGACGGCGCGCAAGTCGGTCATTGAGCTTGAATCGTCCGCAGGCGTCATTGTCGAACCGGCGCGCATGCAAAGCCTCACGACTCGCCTGCGCGTCGCGGGAACGGTTGAACTTAACCCACAGGCGAATGTGGTGGTCGCCCCGTTGGTGTCCGGGCGGGTTATACGGGCGCTTGTCGCACAGGGCGCGCGTGTGCGTGCCGGTCAACCGCTGATCGTTCTGGACAGCCCGGAAATTGCCGACCTCCACATCCGGCTGCACGACGCGGAAACCCGCCGCGACATTGCGGCACGCAACCTCCGGCGCGTTGAGCGTGACGAAAGCCGGATCGCCTTGGCACAGGCGCGCGCCCGGCTGGCGCAGGCCGAGGCCACCTTCCAGCGCTTCAAACAGTTGTTTGAAGCTGGCATTCTGTCGCGGCAGGAACTACAGGACGCCGAAACGACCTACGCCACAGCCAAGGCAGAGTACGATTTTCAGCGCGTCGTCGGCCAGGAGCGCGACTTGCGCGAAGCGCGGGCGGCGCTTGAAGTCGCCGAAGTCGAGGTTAAGCACATCGAGGATCAACTTGCGGCTTTGGGCGCGCCGCCGACTGCTGCCGCCGACCACCCGACGGCGGAAATTACGCTCACGGCGCCGCTGTCCGGCGTCGTCACCGACCGGATGGTCAACGTTGGCGCGTTTGTCCAAGCCGGGACGGCGCTGCTGACGATTGCGGATTTGCGCACAATGTGGGTCATCGCGGCTGTCCCTGAAGCCCAGCTTGGGGCCATTCGCCTTGGGCAGCCGGTTGAAGTTCATGTGCCGGCACTGGGCGTACAGGCGCTGCGCGGGCGCGTCGCCTTCATTGAAGCCCAAATCAACGCCGACACCCGCACAGTGCGAGTGCGGATTGAGGTCCCCAATCCGGGCGAACGTCTGCGGGCGGCGATGTTCGCCGACGTGGATTTCCTGACGCCGGCCGCTGCGCCGGAGCTTGTCGTGCCGACCGAGGCCGTCCACCGACTCGGTGAGCGGACGGTCGTGTTTGTCGCAGGCGCATCGCCGCATGAGTTCCACGTCCGCGAGGTGGAGATTGGCGACGCACAAGGCGATGTTGTCCCCATCCGCCGGGGACTGGCCGTCGGCGAGCGTGTGGTCGTCCGGGGCGGCTTGGCGCTCAAAACGCAACTGATCGGTTTGGCGGACAGAGAGGAGTAACGCCCATGCTTGACCGCATCCTGCGCTTTTCGGCGACGCATCCGAGCCTCATCCTGCTGGGCGTTTTGCTGCTGGTCGTCGCCGGACTGGACGCCTTCCGGCGGCTGCCGATTGACGCCGTGCCGGATGTCACCAACAACCAAGTGCAAGTGCTCACGTCCGCCCCGGCGCTGACGCCGCTCGAAGTTGAGCGCCAGATCACGTTCCCGATTGAAACCGCGCTGGCCGGGCTGACCGGCGTCGAGGAAATCCGGTCACTGTCGAAGTTTGGACTTTCGGCCGTGACAGTAGTTTTTGACGATGACGTAGACATTTACCGCGCCCGCCAGTTGGTGTTCGAGCGGTTGGCGTCCGCCCGCGACCAGATTCCGCCCGGCGGCGGCTCGCCGTCACTTGGCCCGATTAGCACCGGGCTGGGTGAGGTGTACCAGTATGAGCTGCGCGCCGCACCCGACGCCGGTCACGACGCCATGAGCCTGCGCGTCATCCAGGATTGGATTGTCCGCCGCCAGCTGCTTGGAATGCCGGGTGTCGCCGAAGTCAACAGCTACGGCGGCCTGAGCAAGCAGTATCAAGTCCGTATCGAGCCGGCCAAGCTGCACGCCTACGGGCTGACGCTCCGCGACGTGATGGACGCCGTAGCGCGCAACAACGCCAACGTCAGCGGCGGGTCCATCGTCCGCGGGCCGGAGCAGTACCTTCTGCGCGGCGTCGGCTTGGCGCAGTCCGTGGAAGATATCAAGCGCATTGTCGTGAAGACCGGCCGCGACGGCGTGCCGGTGTTTGTCCGCGACGTGGGCGAAGTCGTGTGCGCGCCGCCGGCGGTACGGCAGGGCGCAGTGACGGCTGACGGCGCAGGAGAAACGGTGTGCGGCATTGTGCTCATGCTCAAAGGCGCGAACGCCCGAACCGTGACGCAGGCCGTCGCCGAGCGCCTTGAAGAGATTGCCGCCACCTTGCCGCCGGGCGTCCACATTGCGCCGTTTTACGACCGCGCCGAGCTGGTCGGCCGCACCATCCGCACTGTGATCTGGAACCTGACCGAAGGCGCGCTCATCGTCATCGGCGTACTGCTTTTGTTGTTGGGACACTGGCCGTCTGCGTTGCTTGTGGCGACTGTCATTCCACTCTCGATGCTAGGCGCAGCGGTCGGCATGCAGGCGCTGGGGATTTCGGGCAACCTAATGAGCCTTGGCGCCATTGATTTCGGGCTGATTGTGGACGGCGCAGTGATTCTGACCGAAAACAGCATCCGGCGCGTCGCCGAGCGGCGGCATGACCTTGGACGCGCGCTGACGACCATCGAGCGGCGGCAGGTAGTCGTCGCGGCCTCCAGTGAAGTGCGGCGCGCGACGATGTTCGGCGAAATCATCATCGCGCTGGTTTACGTGCCGCTGCTGGCATTGCGCGGCGTTGAAGGCAAGATGTTTGCGCCGATGGCGTTGACCGTACTCTGCGCCCTCGGCAGCGCAGGCGTTTTGTCGCTGACCTACGTCCCAGCCATGCTTGTCTTCGTACTGCGCGGTCGGGTGGCGGAACGCGAAGCACCGCTGATCCGTTGGGCGAAACGGTGGTATGCCCCGGCGTTTGACGTGGTTCGTCGCCGACGGGCGCAAGCCGCAGCCGTAGCGTTTGGGCTGCTCGTGACGGCCGGCGCAGCCGCGCTCTCACTGGGCGCGGAGTTCATCCCCCGGCTCGAAGAAGGCGCGCTCGCCATCCAGATTCAACGACTGCCCAGCGTGTCGGTCGCGGAAGCCGTCCGTACGGCGACCGAAGTCGAGCGCGTCCTGCTGACGTTTCCCGAGGTGACAAAGGTGGTGACGAAAAACGGCAGCGCCGAAATCGCCACCGACCCGATGGGTATCGAGCTGGGCGATATGTACGTTGGCTTGAAACCACCGCACGAATGGCGAACGGCACGCACCCGCGAAGGCCTAATCGCCGCCATGAGCGACGCGCTGAAGCGGCGCGTCCCGGAAGCGCGATTCAGCTTCACGCAGCCGATTGAGTTGCGCGTATCTGAACTCATCTCCGGCGCGAAATCGGATATCGCCGTCAAGGTGTTCGGCGACGATCTCAACATTCTGCGCCGCCGGGCTGAACAAATTGCACAGACGCTGGCGCACATTCCCGGCGCAGCGGATGTCAAGTTGGAAACCATCACGGGCATGCCGCAGGTGCAAGTGACGCCGGATCGGGCGGCGCTGGCGCGCTACGGACTGAATGTCGAGGCGGTCAACCTGCTGGTGGAATCGGTCGTCGTCGGGCGCGAGGTCGGCGTCGTCTATGAAGGCGAGCGGCGGTTTCCCCTCGTGGTGCGCTTGGACGAGGCAAGCGGGCGGAGCGTTGAAACACTCAAGGCGTTGACGCTTGCGACGCCGACCGGGACGCGCGTCCCGCTGGCGGCCGTGGCCGACGTAGCCGTAACGGAAGGCCCGGCGCAGGTGTCGCGTGAGCGCGGCCGTCGCCGGATGGTGGTGGAGTGCAATGTTCGCGGGCGCGACATCGGAAGTTTTGTGACCGAGGCGCAGGCGCGACTCAAGCGGGAGGTTTCCTTGCCGCCCGGCTACAGCATCACGTTTGGCGGGCAGTTTGAAAACCTGCAACGCGCAGCGGCGCGGCTGGCGGTGGTCGTCCCAGTCGCCCTACTGCTTATTTACGCACTGCTTTACATGTCGTTTGGAGAAGCGCGTGCGGCGGCGCTGGTGTTCACCGGCGTGCCCTTCGCAGCCGTCGGTGGCGTGGCGGCGCTGATGCTGCGCGGCATGCCGTTTTCGATTTCAGCGGGCGTCGGCTTCATCGCGCTGTTCGGCGTCGCCGTCCTCAACGGGCTCGTCTTGATTTCCGCCATCAGAAACTTGCGTCGTCAGGGCTTTCCACTGGAAACGGCGGTTCGGGAGGGCGCGCTGACGCGCGTCCGGCCGGTGCTTACAACGGCGCTGGTCGCCAGCCTAGGGTTTCTGCCGATGGCGACGGCGACTTCGGCCGGTGCGGAAGTGCAGCGGCCACTTGCCACGGTCGTCATCGGCGGGTTAGTGACGGCGACTATGCTGACGCTGCTGTTGCTGCCCATCCTCTACGAATGGATGGAACAGCGAGCGGCGCACGCCGGTAAGGAGGTGTAACCCGGATGGCCCAACTGCCAATTTACAGTGATTCCTACCGCCCATCGTCGAACTGGGCCAAACGCCTCGAAGACGTTCAGAAAAGCCGGCCGGCCGAAGCCGTCGCCAGAGCGCAGGCGCGATTGTTGCCCGGATGGGTCGAGGGTTTGCGCGCCTACGAGCCGCCGCCTGACGGGCCGCCGCTGGCGGCGCTAGAACGGGCGGCGCGGTGGCTATTGGCGCGGGCGGCGGCCAAACCCGACGGCCATCGGGACGCGCTGACGCGCGCCGATCTGGAAGCGGCCTGCCGGGCGCTGATCGGCAATAACGAGGGAAGCCATCCGGTCTGGCGCACCGATGAAGGTCGTCCCCAGGTGGAAACCCACCGTCCGGCGTCACCGACGGTGCTGCCGATGTTGCTGGACATGACACTCGACTGGTTTACGACGGATGCGTTTGCCGAGCTCCATCCGGTTGAGCAGGCTGGGTTGTTCCATCTGCGAATGCTGGACTTACAGCCTTTCGCCGCGCACAGCGCAACGCTGACGCGCCTGCTGGCGAGTTTTTACACGCTGCGCGCCGGGCTGCCACCACTGATCCCGATCGCCGAGGAACAGTCGGCCTACCGGGACGCTGTCGGGTATGCTTTCCAAATGATCACGCAGCCGGGCTTGGAGCTGTTTGCGCGCTGGCTACTGGCGGCATATGAGCGGATTGAGTCTGAACAGGAGGAACTCAAGTGAGATTCTTTCGAGTGACCACCGGCGCATTTCAGGCGCACACCTACTTCTTGATTTGTGAACAAACCCAACAGACCTTGGTCATTGATCCCGGTGAAGAGTTTGACGCCATCGCGGACGCCATCCGTAGGGAGCGGCTGAAAGTGACGCACATCGTTGTTTCGCACGCCCATCTCGACCATTTTTGGAGCGCTGGGGCGCTCAAGGCAATGACGGGCGCGCCGATTTATCTGCATCCGGCGGACGAATTTCTGTACCGGCAGTTGCCGGAGCAGGGGGCGTGGTTTGGCTTCACGCTAGAGGAAGCGCCGCCGGTGGATGTGTACCTGAAAGACGGCGACGTACTGACGTTTGGGCGGGAACAAGTCAAGGTGCGCCACGTGCCCGGACATTCACCCGGACACGTGATGCTCCACAGTGAAACGGACGCCTGGGTGGGTGATTGTTTGTTCGCCTCATCAGTTGGGCGAGTGGACCTGCCGGGCGGCGACGGCCCGACGCTTATCAGATCCATCGAAGAGCGCATTGTGGCCTTGGGCGAGCACTACCAGATCCATCCCGGTCATGGGCCGTCTACAACCGTAGCGCGTGAGTTAGCTGTAAACCCGTTCCTGAGCGGCCGCATCCGCTGGACAAGTTGACGGTGAAGCGGCGGTCAATGTCCGCCACGCGACTAAAACTTCGTAATGCTGATGTCTTCTGCGCGCTCTTCTGGTTTGGTGAGGAAAAAGCCAAGAGCCGAACCGCCAGCGGCCACAAAACATACGATGGCGATCCAAAACTTGTAGGTTTCTGTCGAGGATGTCTGACTCATGTAAAGCCACGCGCCCACGATGGCCAGCAAAATGGCGGCAACAAGCAATCCAATCCGTAAAGGGGACATACCGATAGCCTCCCATGGGTTTGACCGTGTGACGGGTCGGAAGTGGGACGGCGGCAGCGCGCCGCCTCCGGCGCATCCACCGCCGATTGGATTCGGCGAAAGTGTGCGCATTATTACACGTGTTCCGTAACCGGCCAAGTCGGCGCAACTAACAACGGGAAGAAAGCTGTTGCAATTGGCGGCCGCTGTGCTAACATAGCGATTTTTCGAGGAAAGCATGGTGTACACCACCAAGGAGGTTTATCCGCCGGCGTAGCTCAGTTGGTAGAGCAACTGACTTGTAATCAGTAGGTCACGGGTTCGAGTCCCCTCGCCGGCTCTTCACAATTTGGCAACGTGCAGGGGTGGCCGAGCGGTCAATGGCAGCAGACTGTAAATCTGCCCTCCTCAGTGAGTTCACAGGTTCGAATCCTGTCCCCTGCACCAGCTTGGGTTTGGGCGGGAGTAACTCAGTGGTAGAGTCACGGCCTTCCAAGCCGTTGGTCGCGAGTTCGAATCTCGTCTCCCGCTCCATTCACGCCCATATAGCTCAGTCGGTAGAGCACTTCCTTGGTAAGGAAGAGGTCACCGGTTCAAGTCCGGTTATGGGCTCTTGTAATTTCGCATCGCCCTCGAAGGTGGGCGATGCACTATTTTTCGCGGCAACGCGCGGCATTTATTGAGGTTTTGACATGTCGAAGGAGAAGTTTGACCGGAGCAAGCCGCATGTCAACATTGGGACGATAGGGCATGTGGATCACGGGAAGACGACGTTGACGGCGGCGATTACGTCGGTGTTGGCGAAGAAGAATCCGCGGGTGCAGAAGAAGAGCTACGATCAGATTGACGCGGCGCCGGAGGAGAAGGCGCGTGGGATTACGATCAACACGGCGCATGTGGAGTACGAGACGGCGGCGCGGCACTATG